>CAWLAW010000160.1:0-6757 GCA_963854885.1 Gammaproteobacteria bacterium
GTCATTGTTAGCATAAGCATGGTCAAACGCTTTGATGGCAGCATGGAGATCGGCATTTTCATCACCATGATGTTCAGCGATTGCAGAAAATGACATAAATACAATGGCAAGTAAGCTCAATATTTTTCGCATGATTTCGATCCTTTTCATTATCTAGTTTACGGTGCGTTCTACTGGGTTTCGTTATGCGGCTTGTTCGGCCACGGCGCGCCAGCCAGAGTCGATAGCGGCATCGAGGTAGGCGCGAGCTTCAGAATCCGAATTTGCGATGGATATCCGGCCGAACTGCGATCGGCCAATTTCATGGGGCGCTTGTCCTTCTTCCCATTGTGGATCATCCAGCGCCATGTATTCGTAGGCATACCCGTGCGGCCAGCGATTGACGGTAATGGCCTTGATGTCGGTCTCATGATTGAAGCCGTGCTCACCGAGCAGTCCCTGGAGTTGATCGCGGATTTCCTGCTCATAGGTGTCAAACGTGGTTGCGTAAACTTGGTGCCTTGCTCTTAGAAGCAGTTCTCGACTCGTTTCCCCGTCGGCAAGTTCGATGGACGGTACGCCGAGCATGTAGATCACCATGGGGTCATCCGGACCGGCCGGCGGCTGGTTTCCACCCGTCGTCGTCGGTGGTGCTGTCGTTACAGTAACGTACGGGCTGTCAGGGCAGTTGATTTGTCCCACCCCGAGTTCAGCAAAGGCGCGACCATTTTTGATCAAGGCATTGCTCCAGACCAACGGCACCTTCACGCCGTAGCGAAGTGCTTCCTTCTGGCTTTCCGGAAGCTGCGGACAGATATGTGGAATTGCGCCGTTATAGCAGGCGAGAATGCAATGGTTACCGGTTACCCTTGCGGCGACACCGTCCTGAACGTAGTCAACTTGCACAGTCTCGTTCTCGGATTCTTGCACCCCGACTACTGTGCTGTTTAATCGTAAGCGAACTGGGTGTTTCTCGAGGTCGAGCGCGCCGTAGTCAAAATGACTTATCGCGATGTCATCAAAGCCCTGAGTATTTGGAGCAACAGCCGGGATCAATTTATGGACCAGCAACCTGGCGACGGACGAATTGCCATCTGGAAAATATAAAGATTGGTAGCCTTCCAGAATGCCTTTGATCAGTTTAACCGCCATCTTACCGAGCCAACCCATTCCTTGTATTCCTGGGCAGCCGACATAAAATGCCTCCAAGACGCTAAGTCTTGGGGCCGCCGGTCCAAACAGTAATTTGGGAGTCGGATAAAAAATACTAATAGTTTCTTTTGACAGGCCGACTCGTTCGGTCAGGAACTCAGCGTAGCTGACCGACTCAATGTACGCGGACTTTTCACTCAGACTAAGGTCTTCAAGATAATCACAGTCGCCGCTGAGCAATTCGATCATAAGGTCCTGTTCGGTTTCTGCCAAAGGCAGATTACGAACAGCAGATTCGTAATCGCCAATCCCAAGCATTAAACTTACCCATGGAGCGCGCACTTTAACGAGCCCATCCGGACCGGGAAGGGCGAGCATGGCGTCGGTCGTCGCGCTGAGAAAACCGAAGTCATTCATATTCGTTTTCATCGCTTCCATATCGACACCGAGATCGTCTAGCAGCCCCTTGGATATCTTGCTGTAGTACCCAGGTGCCTCCAGATTGACCGAGCCGCCGATGCCCAAGCGCATTTGTCCGTCGTAATGAAATTCGTTGCGCTTTGCATGTCCGCCGAAATCGTCATGATTGTCCAGCAGCAGGATTTTCGCATCGGGCCCCATTCTCTTCTGATA
This sequence comes from Gammaproteobacteria bacterium, assembly GCA_963854885.1. GTDB lineage: Bacteria > Pseudomonadota > Gammaproteobacteria > UBA11873. The sequence goes on from CAWLAW010000160.1 coordinate 1,765, forward strand.
AAACCGGGCAGACGCAAGGCCACTGACGCCTGCACCAACGATCACCATGTCGTAGTGTTCGTTCAGTTGGCGATGCTCGGCAGGTTTTTGTCCATCCCAGGCAAGGGCGTGCATGACGTCGAATGAGCCGGGGTGATTGCCTCGCACTCCATTGAGAATCGGTGGGTAGTACTCCGATGCTCCACCTGCTGCGGCCTGTGCGAACAATTCAGCAGGCGCCAGCAGAGTAGTACCGGTACCTATGGCCACACCGTTCAGAAAGTCTCGACGTGTAATTCTGTATTTCATCTGACTAATCGTCCTTCATTCGCATTCTGAAATAGACGGTCAGGCTGATGATGGGAATCAATAACAGAAAAAACATCCATTCGACGTAGGGGTTAATGTCCGCTGTCGCGACGCTTCCAGCCATCACCCCGACAAACAGGATGTGAAACAACAAACCGAAAAGACCAAGCCCAACAGCCGCAATTTTCGCACTCAACGTCAGTCGAAAGAGCGGGCGAGCCACCAATAGGCCGAAGACTCCGTACATCCAAACACCCAGGTGTTCGAGGGAGGCGTGCAGGGAGAAGGGCAGATACGGGTTCAACAACGAGAACAACTGTTCGGCGACAGCAACGTCTGCAGAGACAGTAGTCGACGCCACAACCATCTGTTGTATTGACCAGATCGCGAAAAATTTTGGAATGATGAAGGCGACAACCGATATCAGCAAGGCTGTCCCGGCAACAAACGCGCACAGCGGGTTCGACTCGCGGATTTGCCATGCGGTGCCAGCAAAGACGCCTGACACTGTCAGCATCGCGATCATCTGCACGAGCCATCCCGCGACAAAGGCGCCAACATTGGAGCTGTACCAGGTCATCCGGTCCGCGAACGGCCCTGCCGGGGCGTCGAGTGGAAAGAATGGCGATAAACCTATCGAAGCAATCAGGGCGATAGCCGACCAGAATGCGGCCTTGCTAATGGCATGGTCGAGCGTGTGTGTATTAGTCATTGATTTTTCCTTGTCTTCATAAATGTTAATTCCCGTACCGAGCGTCAACGAACGCGAGCGCCGCATCACGCACGGCAGCGGAGTCTTTTGCCCAGCGACGGTCGCTGCCCACAAACAAAATCGACCCCTCTATCAGCGACATCAGGACGAGCGCTTCTGCATGGGGTGCCGAACTGTTCATAGCAACAAGCCGCTTCTCCAGCTTGTAGAGGTATGCCATGTAAATATCGCCCAGCAACGCGTCCATGGCTGGCTCGACTTGCGCCATCGCCCATAGTTGGGGAAACAGTCGGTCGGCTTGTAAGGCAGAGCCCGGCGAGTAGTCGATGGTGAACTTGATGACGTCCCGGAGGCTGAGGTCCTCTCCATCCAGCTTCAGCGCCTCAAAGGATTGGCGGTAGGTGTTTGCGATATACGCGACTAACGCAGCTAGCATGTCTCCCCAAGTACGGAAGTGATATTGGAGCGCGCCCAGTTTCATGTCGCTGGCGCGGGCGAGGCCGCGCATCGTCAGCTTGCCGTAGCCCTCCGACGCGATGATCCCGATCGCCTTTTGGAGGATCTGCTGTTTGCGAGCGCTAAATACGACTTCTTGGTAGGCGGCTGACATGTCATGTGACATACTACAACCTGTCACATGACATGTACAGTGCTTGTCAGTTAACATTTGGCCCTGGAGTTATCAATGGAACTAATCCTCAACGTTAATGGCACCGAGCACACGGTCGATGTCGAGCCCAATATGCCTCTGCTGTGGGTGCTTCGTGATGAGCTTGATATTACGGGCCCTAAGTTCGGCTGCGGTATTGCGATGTGTGGTGCCTGTGCGGTGCATATCGACGGCCAGCCGGTGCGTGCGTGTTCCTTTCCAGTGAGTGCTGTCAGTGGCGCTGTAACAACGATCGAAGGCATTGGTACTCCGGCCGCGATGCACGTCGTGCAGCAGGCTTGGGTTGAACATCAAGTCGCCCAGTGCGGTTATTGCCAGTCGGGTCAGATCATGTCAGCGGTCGCGCTTCTGGAGAGGAACTCTGAGCCGACGGACGATGAAATCGATGTCGCGATGTCGGGAAATCTATGTCGTTGTGGTGCCTATCCCCGTATCCGAGCTGCCATCAAGACAGCTGGCCAGCAATTGAAGGAGTCCTGAGTCATGGGTCGACTTCGAACAGTCACACGTCGCACTTTCATGGTCGCTTCAGCCGCGATCGCCGGCGGAGCTGCGTTCGGTTACTACAAATACAAGAAACCTTATGAAAACCCGTTGCTCGACAACCTTGCTGACGGCCAAAACGCGTTAACGCCCTACGTGCGCATCGACCAACACGGTATTACGATCATCGCGCCGCGTGCAGAAATGGGGCAAGGCGTGCACACAACGCTTGCCGCCATGGTGGCAGAGGAACTTGATGTGGCACTCGATGATGTTCTTGTCGAGCATGGGCCAGCATCAAGCGCTTACTTCAACGATGTTGCGCTCGAGGAGGCCGTTCCTTATGCGCAGACAGACCATGGTCCAATGGCTGAGGGCATCCGCGGACTCGTACGCGTATCCTCCAAATTGCTCGGCATGCAGATTACCGGCGGTTCATCGTCGACACCGGATGCTTATCCGAAAATGCGAATGGCCGGTGCCGCCGCTCGACACTGTTTGATTGAGGCGGCGTCTGCAAGACTCGCGGTTGCTGTATCCGAGTTGGAAACCGAAGACGGGGCTGTCATAGCACCCGATGGCACTCGAATTTCGTATTTGGAACTCGCTGCAGATGCGGCCAATATCAACGTTCCCGACGAACTGTCATTGAAACCGCGCTCCGAGTGGAAGCTCCTTGGCCGTTCTTTGCCGCGCGTCGATATGGTCGGAAAATCAACCGGCACAGCAGAGTACGCGATCGACGTTCGTGTACCGGACATGTTGTACGCGACCATTCGCGCGAACCCGCGACTTGGTGGAGAACTCATCAGCTACGATGACTCCAAAGCAAAGAGCATGACCGGTGTTCGATTCATTACGCGTATTGATGATGCTGTTGCAGTCGTTGCAACGAATACCTGGTACGCGTTTCAGGCTGCCCAGGCCATCACGTTTGATTGGGGTGACGCACCTTATCCCGCTACTACGGACGAAATGATCAGCCGCATTGGCAGCGCTATCGATGATGACCTCGAAGACAGCCAGTATCGTGACGACGGCGATATTGAAACGGCACTGATTGGGGCGGACATGATTGAAGCTGAGTATCGCGTGCCGTTTCTCGCACACGCCACCATGGAGCCCATGAACGCGACAGCCTTGTTCACGGGTAGTCGGCTCGATGTTTGGGCGGGTACGCAACTGCCGACGCAGGTGATTGAAGAGGCTGTGGCCATCACCGAGCTCGAGCCAGAAGATATTCACGTGCATACAACCTACATGGGTGGTGGCTTCGGCCGTCGCGCCGAGATGGATTTCGTCAAGCAGACAATCGACTTGGCGAAGCAAATGCCCGGATCTCCTGTGAAGCTCACGTGGTCACGTGAAGAAGATATGACGCACGACCAATATCGACCTGCGGCGATCGCGCGTTTTCGCGGTGCCGTCAAAGACGGGTTGCCGAGCGCTTTTGATTTGAAGCTCAGCTCCGTGTCGGTAATCGCTTCACAGATGAGCCGCCTCAACATGCCTGTTGCGGGACCGGACATTTCAATTGTGCAAGCCGCATGGGATCAACCGTACGCAATCCCAAATTACAGAGTCACTGGCTACCGCGCCGATACGATGATCCCGGTTACCTCGTGGCGTTCAGTCGGTGCATCGCAGAATGGCTTTTTCAACGAGAGCATCGTTGATGAACTCGCCGTCGCCGCTGGTCGTGATCCACTTGAAATGCGGCTTTCGCTAATAACAGACGAACCCAGTCGCAAGGTGTTGGAAGCCGTTGCCGAAATGTCGGGCTGGGGTGAAGAATTACCGGAAGGACATGGTCGCGGAGTGGCGTTTGTTTACTCATTCGGTGTGCCGGCTGCAGAAGTTATTGAAGTCGCAGAAACTGACCGTGGCATTCGCATCGTTAACGCATGGGCCGCGGTCGACGTGGGCACCGCACTTGATCCTCGAAACATCGAAGCCCAAGTTCAGTCCGGAATCAATTTCGGGCTGACGGCTGCAATTATGGGCGAGATCACGGTGGCAGATGGAGAGGTGCAGCAGAACAACTTTCATACCTACAATGGCATTCGCATTAACCAAGCACCGCCAATTGCGGTTAGGGTTTTGGAAAACGGCGAAAAGATTCGCGGCATCGGTGAACCAGGATTACCGCCTGCGGCGCCGGCATTGGCGAACGCGATTTTTGCGGCAACCGGTCAGCGCATCCGCGAACTTCCGCTCAATAAACACGTCGACTTTATCTAGCCGGATTTGTTTTTGGTCTGCAGACTCTTGCGATGAGGATGATCGCTAAGACTGAAACAGGCACCAGCCATATGGAAACGCGCATTAAAGCGTGCCGGGAATTAGAAGTTGTAACAGATGACGCTACGATTTCGCTACGTTGATAAAACTAAGGGCCTACCTAAAACGGCAAACCCTTGTTTTAGTTGGCGCGCCCGGAGAGATTCGAACTCCCGACCGCTCGGTTCGTAGCCGAGTACTCTATCCAGCTGAGCTACGGGCGCGTTGTTTGCTGATTGCAGCAAAACCGATCTTGTACCGACGTTGCTGGTATTGGCGAAACCGCAAATTTATGCGAGGCGGCATTATAAGCTGGAATTAATCCAATACAAGCTTAAGCTCAACATTTTCCTTGCGGGTATCGAGCACCGCAGACTGTCCCTAGAGCTAATCAATGATCTAGGACCTGATCGCTCATATTCACGACACGTACCCTCACTTTATCACTCGACCACTGACAATCATCAGTCCATAGGTGCTTCTAGTGAAGGAGGATAATGTGTTTTGTATAAATTATTTGATTGATCTATGTTCTCCCAATATTTTTCAACTTCCATTTT
>CAWLAW010000161.1:0-6757 GCA_963854885.1 Gammaproteobacteria bacterium
CAAAACGACTGCGTGACGACGGCGAAAGGGTGTTTTGGATGTCGTCTCTGTCCCGCCGTCGTCGTTTTGCAGCGCTTCTTCGGAACAAGCGATGCGGTTTTGTAAGCATAATGTGGCGAAAAACTGGCAGTTCATCTGGCGTGTATCCGACCCGGAGAAAATTTGCTCTGCTTGTTTACCCTCCCCAGGCAGGTGAGAATTCATGAACGCGAAGGTAAATTTCGAGACTAGACAATGCCGATTCTGATTGAACGTTTAAGTACGGCGCTCGGTGCAAGCATTAGTGGCGTGCAATGGCGTAGTGAAGTTAATGCTGAAGTTGTCACCCAAGTTGAACGCGCGTTGCATGACTACCACCTCGTGTGTCTGCGATCGGAGCCGTTAAGCGCTATAGCGTTTGCGCGCGTCGGGGGCTATTTTGGCAAGCCGCAACTCCAACTATTACGCGACGAGCGCGACGAAAAAGTCCCGGAGGTTTCTAGATTCGATAGCACCTATGAGCGTCCGCAAGACAAACCTGATGATCTAAAATTTGATCGACGCAGTGGCTGGCATACGGATGACAGCTACTTTGCTGTTCCAGCCAAGATTACTTTGTTACAAGGATTGGAGCTGCCCTCGCTGGGGGGCGAAACACGGTTTTGTAACGCTCGCGCGGCATTCGAGGATCTGAGTCCCGATAAGCAGCGCGAGTATGCTGCGCTTCAAGCTGTGCACAGTTACGACACCGAACGCGCACCGGCTCGGGCGAAAAAAAGAAACGTCGAAGAAATAAATGACACGGTCGATGTCGTGCACCCGTTGATTCGGCACCACGACGAGACGGGTAAGTCGGCGATTTACTTCAACTCTAATCGCACCGATCGAATCGTCGGATTCGATCGTAGGCGTAGCGATGCACTACTCGACGAAGTTCACCAGCACATGACCCAAGAGCGCTATCAGTATCACCACCAATGGCAACTCGGGGACATTTTAATGTGGGATAACCGAAGTGTGACGCATTCTGTCAATATGGATTTTCCCATCGGTGAGCGACGCATCCATCAGCGAATATTGCTCGAGGGGCTGGCGCCGTTTTGAGGTCGTGCTAAGCCGCGCTCGATTAAATCGATAGTTCTTCGATTTTCGCCGTCAGTTTCCCGTTGCTGATTTTCAAACTAGCCACGGCAACCGGTAATTTGAACCGGCGTGGTCCGGCACTCCCCGGGTTTATGTAGAGCACGTGATTGTGACGGGATACTTTCGGCATGTGCGAATGACCGCTAACAACAACGTCGAATCCCGAGGCGGCAGGATCGAGTGTTAGTTCGTTAACATCGTGGAGTACGTAAATTTTTTTTCCGGCAACTTGCACAACTTCGTCAGGTGGAAATGCATCAGCCCAAGCTGCTTTGTCGATGTTGCCGCGGACCGCTTTTACCGGTGCGAGTTCCTGCAGTTGTTCAATCACCTCTGGCGAACCAATGTCACCCGCATGAATAATTAAGTCAGTGTTGCGCAGGAACTCTAATGCTTGCGGACGTACTAGTTTATGAGTGTCTGAAATGATGCCAATCGTTCGCATGATATTGTATCCAGCGTATTCCGTTAATCTCAGTCGCTCGCGATTAGCGTATCGTAGCGAGCTCGACGCAGGCAGAATGTCCCTGCGACTACACGTCTCGTCGAACGCATTCGTATCGTCCGGTTAAGTCCATGTAGTCAACCGCCGAGTTAGATCAACGATCCAGCCGAGATGATTATGACAACGAAGTAATAAACTCGCGGAATCCACGCGAATATCGTATTCGCCTTGCGTTCAAGTGACAACGCCTGAATATCCAAATAGTGTTCTAGCGCAGGCGCCAAGCGTCCCGAGTGCTCGCCGGTATTGATGACTTCCGCAAGTTCACCCGGAACGAGTAGTTCGGCGTCGCGCAGCGCATCGACCACGGATTCACCGCGATTAAGTTTATCGACGTAACGTCTCAATGAGCGCCGATAGCTTGGTGCGTCGAGGGCCGAGGTTAACGATCGCGCACCGGAAATAGGATCGACTCCCGCTTGGGCTTGCCATAAAAACATTGTGTAGAATGTATGCTCAAAAAAGCGCCGAAACAAAGTGCTTGTATTTTGTAGTCGCCAACGCCAGCCGAACGATAACCAGCGAGATGCATCGCGCGCTGTGGCACGTAGAGTCATTTGCGTGATGCAAAAAATCACTACGATGACGAATGTTGCTTGAACAATTGATGCGCCAATTGCTGCCCCTGCAGTAACGTCGCGTACGACGCCTACCACAAGCGCTATGAAGACAAGAAAGTTAGGCAGCCACAATCGTAGGCGCAGTGCGTGTGTTCTTAGCTTTCGCTTCTCGAAGTTATTCGCCACCAGATGTAATGCTTCGCTCAATTTTCCGGACTGCTCGGCACTCCGCAGGATTTCGGTTTCCAACTTGGTCGCGAAACCTGCGCCGCTCAGCGCATCCGCAATCGAGCGGCCTTTTCTGAACGCGCTCGCGAGATCTTCGAGAGCCGAATCTTTCTCTGTCCCGTCGCTTAAGAGTCGTTCGGTTGCCTCGGCCGGCGAGATCCCGGCCTCAAGTAACTGTGCGAGGTCGAATAGGACAGAATTGCCGCGCAACCGCCCGATTACACCCCATCAACCAGTAAGAAGTTGCCGCTGGAATTCGCCATTCGATTGGGAATGATGGCTTGGTACTCCGGAGAGTCGTACCAACCTTGGGCTGCTTGCATGCTCGGAAATTCTAATACTACTTTGACTGGGTGCTCTCCGAGTCCGCCCTCGAGAACTTTCGCGGTTTCACTTAGGACGAGATACTTACCCCCGTGCGCTTCTACCGTACCGGGCACTTTGTCCCGGTATTCGCTCATTGCCTCAGGATTCGTGACGGTGACCTCAACTAATGCATATGCAGACATGATTACTCCTTTTGAAAAAAATTGACGTGTTGTCGAGCCTTATTCGAAGAAATTACAACTCAGCTAATCTGATCGGACAGCAGAGCACATAATACTGTCGCCAGATATCACTTTAACGCGACAACCTGTTCGACAACTGCTTTAACTTCAAGATGCGCGTAGGCCCGGACGGGTGCGAGGAGAGAAACGGCATCGGCCGGTGCTTCGATCGATCGAATATTTCTTGATGTAAACGTACCGCGCCTTCCGCTTCATAGCGCGCCTCGATAGCCCATATGGCACCTAGATAATCTGCTTCGGTTTCGTTCTCGCGGCTATATTTTGTGCTAATAGCCGTGACCGTAATATCGGAGATCAATCCACTTGCAGGAACGCCGAGATTGCTAAGCGCGACGCCACCGAATATTTTTATCATGCTGCTCGTTTGTTTATTGCGCGCCGCCTGCTCACCGTGACGCAATTTTAAGTGCGCAATTTCATGCCCGATTAGCGCGGCGGCGGCGTGAACATCCAATTCAATTACATCCAGCATCGCAAAATTTATACCGATAACGTTGTTGCCATTCTTCTCTTTCGCGGCAAACGCGTTGGGTTGCTTGCCGTCGGTAATGATGAGCTCCGTGGATATTTCTGCGACCGCTTCGATACTTGACTTAACGGCATAGAGGATCCGCATTTGGCCCACATCTACTTTCCCAATAAGTAGTTTTTTCCGCGTTCGCAACTCCACAATGTTCGCGTCGGCGCGGACAATATCACGGATATTCCATTGATACTGGAATGGCTGGGCCTGCACAGCATGTCCTGAAGATCCGATCGCCACGAGAATCAAAATGATCCTTTTCACGGCGCTAGTGCGATGCCTGTCGCGGCCTTGCTGCATTGGGCTATGACAATATCGATAGATGTTTCGTTGCACGAATTGCTTTGGCAATACCCCCTCCCTGCCAACGTAAACTTAAGTCGTGTCGAGATTTAGGATCTGCCGATGCTTTAAGTCGCGCGGATCTATTCGGCACTCGCACTGAATTGAAACGTATTGACGTCGCTGCTACCGTCAACCGTGATCGATCGACCGATTGGATCAGATTCGAACAAGGTTGCCAAGGTTTCCTCGTCACTGTTGGCTACGCTCGCGAGAAATCGTTGGTTGTCATTCTTCTGGCGCCCGATGACGTAACCGACCGCAGGCATGCGGCGTTGGTAAGCGGCAACATAAGTTTCAATAATTGCCGGTCCACTTGGTGCTTCCGTCACAGGAGCTTGACCATGGTCACTGAGCTGTTGCTTTAAGTTACTACTATCGGCTGCCTGCCATTCGCCATTTGTCACTGGGCCGTAGACCCCAGCGGAATGTTTCGACAAGTAGCCACCATTCGCGATGACGAGCGCATAGGTTCCGGTGTGGCTACGAACCCGTTCTACGGCTTCTGCAATTGCATGCATGCTGTAGTTGTTTCCCGGACCGCCAAAAAACGGCAGACCGCCGGTCAGCGTTAATTCTCGATTGGTTGCCGGGTCGAGGCCCATTGCAACACACGCACTGAGTACCGCAATCGGAAAACAACTGTAGGCATCGATGTGTGCGATATCTTCGATTGATTTATCCGCGCTTTCAAGTGCGCGCCCGACGGCAAGGTTTTGCGCAAAGGAAACAGAAAGATCCGGCCGATCGATAACGTTCACATCGTCGCAATCTCCACAGCCCTGCAGAGATACCCACTGGCTTTCTGGAATCCCCCATTCCCGTGCTTTGCCGACCGAGGTTAGTAGGACTGCGGCGCCTTGATTAACGGCGTCTTGTGCGACCATCCATTTTGTATAGGGTTCCGAGAGTAAATAATTATCTGCTGCGGGGGTCGCTAGATACTCGACACTGCGCTCGATAGGGAATTGCGAATATTGATTTTCCGCCGCGACCTTTGTAAAGCGGCTGAACAACTTTCCCATTACTTGACGATGTTCGTCACGTGAGTGCCCGGCTTTGGCACGCCAAACGTTTTCGAACAGCGGGTATGCTTGTACCGGTAGAAACAAACCATGCGCCATTTCGTAATCGCTAACCATTTTGTCGGCGTTATTCTTTGGCCAAAGGTCGGTGAACTCTCCGTCAATCTCTTCGTTCCAATCGACGTCGATTCCGTTGCGTGTCGCGTGTTTTATGTTCGCGATGGCTTCGGCGCCAAGAATCATGACGCAGTTGGTTTCTCCGCGGTGGATGCTCTCAGAATATTGATTGACTAGTCGTTGTGGGGTCTGCCCGCCGACCGCGCAATAAATATTTTCTTTCGGATTGATGCCAATGCGGCGCGCGATCGATCCTGGAACATTATTCGTGCCGCCGAATGGGTTCGTAACGATTGCCACTTTACGCGTCGAATCTTCAAACAATCGCGAGACCGTGAGCACATCGATTTCAGGACCGATATCCACTTTAGCACCGGCGTTAGTAATAGCGCGTCGGCCAGCTTCACCAGCCAAATCTAGTGCGGAAAGTACATTACCGGGAGTTGGCGTTTCTCTCGAAACGCATTGCCCGACCCCTACGATGATGGGGGTGTTGTCGAGAAGCTTAGCCATGGCGCTACGCGCTCCACTTAGGTTGTCGTTTTTCGGCAAACGCTAGCGGCCCTTCAACGGCGTCCGCGCCTTTGCGCAGGTCGTCTACGCTGTCGTAGTGCGCGTTAATTCCGTCTTCAAGATTAGCGATGTCGAGCGATCGCTTCACCACATCAAGGCTTGTTCTAATTGATTGGGGCGAGTTTGCAGCGATAACATTTGCCCATTCGAGCGCCGTCGCTAGCGCGCCGCCTACCGGAACGACTTCATTGACAAAGCCGAGCTCTTTTCCTTCTGCAGCACTTACGTGACGGCCTGTGAGGATCATTCCGAGTGCTTGTTTTTGACCAATCTGGCGGGGCAATCGATTCAAACCACCAGCCAATGCGGCCAACCCGACTTTCGGCTCCGGTAATCCGAATAATGCGTTTTCACTCGCAATAATTAGATCGCAGGCTAAAGCGATTTCGAATCCGCCGCCGAGCGCGACCCCGTTGACCGCGGCGATTACTGGTTTTTTGCGCTCGAAGTTCTTGGTTAGCCCGCCGAATCCGGTTTTCGGGACTTCGATCTTATGCCCGGCCGCGGTGTATTTGAGGTCGTTCCCGGCGCTAAACGCTTTTTCACCGGCGCCGGTGAAAATAGCAACCCGTGAGTTCGGATCGGCTTCAAAAGCATTCATGGCTGCTTCTAGTTCGAAGTTTGCTGGAGGGTGCAGCGAATTCATGACTTTAGGTCGATCGATCGTAATGATCGTGACCCCATCTTGTTGGCTTACGGAACAAAATTCAGGCATCAGGTTTCCTTCTTAATGAACAGCCGGTCGACGGCCTAGATAACAACTAAAGCTGCGGAGTGACTCTCCGTCCATGCATATTAGTTCTGGGGTAAGGCGAATACCCACAATACCCCGCCTTGAGGTACCGTGATGTTAGTGCCCATGCTCGCATTCAACATTGCCTGGCCGCGCTCGGCATCCACGCCCCAGCCGGATTGAACGGCGATGTACTGAATACCATCGACCGAATAGCTCGTCGGTACGCCGGTGACTCCCGAATTGGTTCTCTGTTGCCAAAGAATTTCTCCAGTCGCAGCGTCGAACGCGCGGAAGAATCGATCGTTCGTGCCACCAGCAAATACTAGACCGCCACCCGTGCTGAGTACCGGCGCCCACAATTGTTGCGGGAATTTTGCGGTCCACTTGCGTTCGCCGGTAGCTAGATCCCATGCTTGCAGCTCACCAATGTGATCGATGTCTTTTTCGCGCGGATAAA
>CAWLAW010000162.1:0-6754 GCA_963854885.1 Gammaproteobacteria bacterium
CGGCGAATGCCTGCTTCAATTTGTCGAGTTCGGTACTCATACCAGCTCACCATCGCCGGACTCAGCCAGCGTTTTTAATCGTTTGCGTATCTCGTGCATCCGCCAGGAAACCGTTTTCTCCTTTATTTTTAAGATCTCCCCGGCTTGGGAGTGGGTCAGATCTTCGGCCAGAACCAGCACCGCGGTTTCTCGAAGTTGGGGGCTTAATTTGTCGAGAGCGCTGTATAACCAACTAATTCGCGCCTTCGTATCCTGTTCAGCAGCGCGTTTTAGTTCGCTCACTTCACCGTATGCTTCGTCCAGGGATTGTCGCGATGTTTGGCTACGCAGCTGGTCGCGACACGCGTTTATTACAACTTGGTAAATCCAGGTAGAAAAACGGGCGCGAGCGGCAAATGATTTTAATTTTTTTGGCAGCGCGAGACACACGTCTTGGGTGATGTCCTCAGCGTCCGCTTGATTGCCAAAAAACCGGAATGCAAGGCGATAAATTCGATCGTAGTGACCTTCCAATAGCAATTGAAACGCCTGAGCGTCGCCACTTGCGGCCTTAATTGCTAATTTGTCGTCACCAGTCATCACATGCATATCTCATTAGACGGAGCAGTGTCGCCAATCCTTGGCCCGTGCGTAAATAAGAAGCTTTTTAAGCGAACAGTAACTATTGTGCAGCGCACTAAATCGCGCAAAAAGTTACTTTATCGCTGAGCGACGCGATGGAGCGGCTGTCAGCGTAAGGTTATCAAAAACGTAGACGCCGGGCGGCAGGACTTTTATGCTGCGCGACTGGTCGGAACAACAAAGCGATCTCACGGTCGCATTGATACCCCCACGCGAAAATACACGTTGATAGACGACTGCTGATTTAAGCGAATGGAACGAATTATTAGGGGACAAAGAATGCGGCGAATAGTTTTGCAGCTGGCCTACGCGGGGCTAGCCCTTGGGTGGATGAATTCGGCGCTCCACGCCGCTGAAACGACAACCCAATGGGAAGACGTATTAAACGCGAAGGATCATCCGGAAAATTGGGTTACCCATCACGGTTCGCTCGATGGTCAACGTTATTCGCGGCTTGACCAAATTAATAAGGAAACGGTCAAAGATTTAAAAGTTGCCTTTACCTTTGTGGTTGGCGGACTCGGCGGCGGCGGTATGTGGGCGCACGGCGGTCTGGAAGGAACGCCGTTGGCCGAAGATGGGTTTCTCTACATCACCGACGGCTGGGGCGGCGTGTATAAGCTCGACGTTCGCCAAAACGGCAAGCTCGTTTGGAAAATGGATCCCGAGACCGATCGTGACTGGGCCGGCGAAGTCACGTGTTGCGGCGTGGATAATCGCGGCGTCGCGTTTTGGAAGGATAAAGTCGTTTCGCACGCGCTCGACGGGCGTTTAATCGTCATGGACAAAGAAACCGGCGAAATTGAATCGGAAATTCCGATCGCCGACCCCGGTATTTCGGAAGTGCTCACGGCCGCTCCTTTAGTTATTAAGGATATGGCCATCACCGGGGTCGCCGGCGGTGATTACGGTATTCGTGGCTGGTTGAATGCGACGGATCTTCAAGACGGCAAACAAGACTGGCGCACCCATACGATTCCGGCACCGGGTGAACCGGGCAGCGAAACGTGGAAGCCCGGACCCGAGGCGCACAGTGCAGATAATTGGCAACACGGCGGCGGTGCTACGTGGGTGAATGGTTCCTACGATCCAGAACTCAATACGATTTACTGGGGCATCGGAAATCCTGCACCGGATTGGGACAATGCGTATCGACCGGGGGACAACCTCTACACGAACAGCGTGCTGGCATTAGATGCGGAGAACGGCGCGATCAAGTGGCATTTTCAATACACCCCGAACGATCCCTATGACTACGACGGTGTTAATGAACAGACGTTAGTCGATGCGCAAATCCACGGCAAGGCAACGAAGGCCGTATTGCATGCAAATCGCAATGGCTTCGCCTACGCACTCGATCGTACGACCGGTAAATTTCTCTGGGGAACCCAGTTCGTCAAAGAACTGGATTGGACCTCAGGGTTAGATAAATATACCGGTCGACCGGTTGATTACGATCCCAACAAAGATGTTCAGCGATACAACCCAGTGACATCCGTGTCGCGCGATCAGCGCGAAAGCCGCTCCTGCCCCGGCAACATGGGGGGCAAGAACTGGCCACCGACGGCTTACGATCCGGAACGCAATCGCTATTACATCCCGGTGATTGAGAGTTGCGGTTTGCATGTCAACATACCGACTGACAAAGCTTGGACGGCGCGCGAATGGTGGTTAGGTGGCGCGCCGAAAATGGGCCCAGCTATCAGTGGTAGCGTCACGGCGATGGATGTCAACACCGGAACCGTCGCCGGTAAGTACGAAACGAAGCACCCGCAATACGGTGGTCTTCTCGCGACCAAGGGTGGCTTGGTATTCGCAGGCAAGCCGGAAGGGGAAATCGTCGCGATCGACTCCGACACCTTGGAAGAACTTTGGTCGTTTCGTACTAACACATCTATCAATGCGCCACCGATGACGTTCGCGGTCGACGGTAAACAATACGTCGCAATTCTCGCAGGCGCTGGTGGCGCCTGGCCGCTGTGGTTTGTTGCTGCAAGCCCAGGGTTAGAGAAGATGGAGCCCGGCCAAATGTTATTCGTGTTTGCGCTCTGAAATTATGATTAGGAATATTGCACCGATCGCGTCGGCGTGGTCGCGGCAACCACTCAGTCTATGGCTGGTCGCGGTTGCTGTATTGGTCGCCGGCTACACTGGCGCAGCCGTGGCGGTTGGCCCGCCGCAAGGGGTTGAGGTGCCGAAGAATGCGCAATACGGTTTGGCGACATTAAAACGTGCAAACTGCATGACGTGCCATAAGTGGCACGGCGACGGCGGCCCGGGATATGGCGGCCCAGCTATCTCATTGCGAAAAACTTTGCTCAATCGAGAGCAGCTGATCCAAGCGATAAAATGCGGCCGGCCAGGACGCGGAATGCCGTTCTTCGATCGACAAGCGTACAACAGCGATATTTGTTATGGCATGACGTTCGAGGATTTTGCTGATAAGGAAGATCATCGTCCGCAGAAAGGCAAGAAAACGCTGAATGACAGGCAGGTGAACGCCGTCGCGGATTTCATTATTGCCGAACTGCAGGGTAAGGAAGTCACTAAGGAATATTGCGTAATGTTTTACGGCGGACCGACCCGACGATGCGAGTTGTTGGACAGTGAGACTCCGTAACTTATTGCGCTGAACTTTGTTGGTCGTTTTTCAAATTGGCGCGCCGGAGGTGATGGCAGCGGCCATCAATATTTCCTAGCGCGTCAGCGCATCACAGTAATTGCGATAACGCCGAGGTCTATTTTATTCGTCAAGTCGCTTATTCGGTGACGAAGAACGGCGCGTAAATCTAACGTTCAGATTTTTCGGCATCATCGCGAATGCTAGTTTTTCCTCGACTGGGATATCCGGGTTCGCAAGGCTTAGATCAAAATTCCGACACAGCATCGCGATAACCATTTTAATTTCCGTTAATGCGAGATTGCGCCCTGGACAGAAGCGTGGGCCGGAGCCAAACGGGAGAAAAGCGGTGGTATCGTGAGCGGAACTCGCGGCCTCCCGTTTTACCAACCAGCGTTCCGGGTCGAATTCTTTTGCACGCTCGAAATTCCGCTGGTCAATGGCGATGTGGCGGAGCAATCCGAAAATCGACGTCCCAGCCGGGATATAGCAACCGAGCAGCTCGACCGCTTCATTGGTCTCCATTGGCGCGATTGGGCCAACCGGCTTGAGGCGCATTGTCTCGTTAACAAAAGCTTCGATGAATGGAAACTCTTTTAATTGCTCGGGACTATCGGGAATGTCGCTAGCACCTAGGACCTGGTCAACCTCGGCGCGTGCACGTGCAAAGTGGTCTGGGTAATCAATGAAATATTTGCACGCCCAAGCGATCGTATTGGCCGTCGTATCTTCGCCCGCCAGTAATAATGTTAAAACGTTGGCGTAGATTTGTTTGTCAGTGAAGTCCGATCCGGATTCCGAGGCCTGCGCCGAAATAATCGCTTCTAGGAAATTCGTTGGCGATTCGTACAGTGACCGGTCCTTCTCCATCCTTTCTCGACACTCGACAATAATTTTATTAACCGTGTCTTCAATTATTGCCAGCGATCGATCCAACGCACGATCGCTTGGTAGCCGGAAATAGCGCCAATAAGGAAACGGCGCGTTGATGCGACGATGCAAGGTCGGAAAGACTTTATCCAGATGTTGTTGAACGACTGGTCCATCAGTACCGATGGTGTCGACGTTTATGCCGAATGCAAGCTGGGTGGTGACGTCCACAGTGTAGCGCATAACATCTCGGCAGAGTTCGACACTTGTTCCGTTACTCGCTAATTTCTGCCAGCGACGTTCGAGATTCTCAGTCGTCGCATAAAGCTTTCCAAAGAAGCGATTAATGTGCGCACTGTTTAATGCCAATGCGACGACTTTGCGTTGTAGTTTCCATTCGTCGCCTTCGGCCGAGAAGACGCCTTTAATCTTCATTTCAGAAGTAATGCTTTCGATCGATCTCACGCGACGGTACATGCTCGGCCGTTCCTTGAGCATTTGATTGATTGTGCGGGAGTCGGAAATACAAACGATGTCGCGCATGCCCATGCGGATCTTAAAAATCGGACCTAATTCGTCACACCATTTTTCGAGTTGCTCGTGAAAGTGTTCCAATTCTATTTGGTGTAAATTACCAATCAATGGCAAGGCTTTAGGCGCGGGTAATTCAGCAAGTGTTTTTACACTGGGAAGCGTGGTCGCGTTTAGCATCGAATTCTCGCTTATCGTCGCTCGAAGTTAAGGAGGTGGGGCGGGGAGTCGTGTTGTCGTATCTTCTCGACAAACTGCTCGTGGTATTTGTTGTGAGCATCAGCGGCAAGACACAAATAAGTACCTACTAGAAGTCTGCTTCTAAATGTTTTGAGATTGATCGATCCGTGTGCCCAATCATGAAACGCCAAACGAACATGGTGATCGATTTGTTCACCGAGTTGGCGCGCACTGATACTGCCCTTAAGAAGACCTGCGTCGCGCGCTTGCGCGCATGCCTCGATTGCGATCTGCACGACGCGCTCATGAATAGATATCGCGAACTCATCGCCCGCTTCGCGGAATCGCTCTCGCGCGAGGAATTCGGCCCGATGATAGTGCTCGTTGTCGCCAAGTGATGCGATCAACGTGTCGAAAAAGCGCTCCGGTGAGCCGACTGGATCGTCTTGGTCGTTGATATATTGCAAGTGTTCAAACGGCGTGATGGAGTCGTTAAACAGTTGAGCCACGACGGCCGCTTTATTGCCGATGAGGTTGTATATCGTCGGAACGGTCACTTCCGCACGCTGCGCGAGATCCCGCAAACTCAATGCGTCGAAGCCAGACTCAGCGATGATTGTCCGCGCAGCGTCCAAAATACGATCGCGACGAATGACCATATTCGCATTTCGCGTTGCTGAGCCTCGTGCTACGAGTTGGGTCATTTGGTGTCGCTTTCCTACGCAGGTTTTTCACAGTATTGCACGTATGTTAAAATTTTATCAAGTGTGCAATTATGTGGACATACGGGTCCCTGATCCATGCCGGATCGCGTCGTATCGCCTAAGCGCATGACAGCTGCGTTCAAAACAATTGTCGGTAGGATATGATCGCGCGTCGCGACGGCCGCGAGCCGTCGTTAAGTCAATTCGAATTAGAGGCAAATCATGAGTCAAGTTGAACAATCCAACGGTCCGAATACGAACGAGTCGCCGAACAATTTTGATGTCGTCATTGTAGGCTCCGGGTTCTCAGGGCTGCTGTGCACCACTTACTTAACCGAAGCTGGGATTAACAATGTCCGCGTATTTGAGATGAGCCCATCGGTCGGCGGCGTGTGGAGTAACGGCGGGGTCGGGGGCTATCCCGGAGCCGCATGCGACGTACCGTCTTACCTGTATTTACCGTTTCTTGATCGCACTGGATTTATTCCCTCGAAGAAATATGTGAGCCAGACCGAGATTTCGAGCTACGCGGAGATGTTGACTGATCACGTGGGGATCCGCGATAAAATTCAATTTTCGCGCAAGGTCGTTGAACTCAAGTATCTCGGTGACGGAGATGCGGTGTGGCAAGTGTCGACAGTCGATAGCAAAACCGGCGAGCCAGCCGAGATTGTGACGTGTCGTCACGTTGTTAGTGCGAACGGCCCATTGTCGAGTCCCCGAATGCCAGAAATATCTGGCATGGAAAAATTCAAAGGCGAAAGTTTCCACACCGCGAAATGGGACAGCAGCGCGACATTGGCAGGCAAAAAAGTCGGGGTCGTTGGCACCGGTGCATCGGCAGCGCAGGTCATTGCGACAATCGCCGACGAAGTAGAGGCATTACACGTTTTTCAACGCACCCCGACATGGTGTATGCGCCGTGATGACGAACCGACACCACCAGATATTGAAGCGAAGTTTCGCGCTGGCGGATATGGTGAAAAAATTCGCTACGTCGACTGGAAAGAGGAATTTGTTCCCGAAGAAGAACCGATATTGGATTTCGATGCGTTGCACGATGAAGCGCAAAATGCCGCCATATGCGCGCAGTTGAAACAGCTAATCGATCACGACGTCGACGATCCCGACCTTGCCGCGCGCCTCACCCCAGATTATCCGTTTTTTTGTAAGCGGGCGCTTTTCATTGACGACTATTACACGACGTTTAACAAGCCGCATGTCACCT
>CAWLAW010000163.1:0-6683 GCA_963854885.1 Gammaproteobacteria bacterium
CCTGAGTTTCGTCCTGAGTTTCGTCCTGAGTTTCGTCCTGAGTTTCGTCCTGAGTTTCGTCCTGAGTTTCGTCCTGAGTTTCGTCCTGAGTTTCGTCCTGAGTTTCGTCCTCAGTTTCTGCTTCGGCGGATGGTTGATCTTCAGCGAACAAATCCGCGTTTAGACCATCGATGTCCTTGAGCTCAGCGAGGCTCGGAAGTTCAGACAGTGCGCCCAGATTAAAATAATCTAGAAACTGTTTTGTCGTTGCGTAAACGGCCGGTTTTCCTGGGACATCTCTGTGACCCACGATACGCACCCATTGCCGCTCAATTAGCGTACGAACGATGTTCGTGCTCACCGCAACACCGCGTATATTTTCAATTTCGCCGCGTGTTATCGGTTGGCGGTATGCAACAATCGCAATCGTTTCTAGCAGCGCACGCGAATACTTGGGGTTCTTTTCATCCCAGAGGCGATTAATCCATGGCGCAACTTCCGCACGCGCCTGAAATCGGAATCCACTGCCGACTTCAACGAGTTCGATACCACAACCGTGATAATCGTTTTCCAACTCTTCCAAAGTAGTTCGTAAGTTATCGCGACTCGGTTTGTTATCGCCATCGTCGGCAAACAGCTGATTAAGACGGTCGAAGCTGACCGGCGCTGCAGCGACCATAAGTGCCGCCTCGATAATTTGTTTGAGTTTTTCGAGTTCCATCGAAAATGTCGTTCCTTCAGGCTACCAGTTTGACGTAAATTTGGCCGCGATCTTCATTTTGAATCATCTCGATCAAGGATTCTTTCAATAATTCCAAGATTGCTACTAGCGTGACAACCACTCCAGACTTGCCTTCCGACATTGTGAACAAATCAGTAAACGGAATGAACGAATCAGCGCTCGCTTTATCCATCACAAGCGCCATTCTTTCGCGAACCGAGAGTGTTTCACGTTGAACGCGATGATCCGCAAACATCTCTGCACGACCTAAGACTTCACGAAATGCACTAAGCACAGAATCTAGGGATACCTCGGGCGGATCTTGCTTTATCCCATCGCGATCGTAAGGTAGCACAACGGCATGTAGTTCCCGCTCGAGACGTGGCAGCGCGTCGATGTCTTCGGCCGCTTTTTTGTAGCGCTCGTATTCCTGCAGCCGACGCACAAGCTCGGCCCGCGGATCATCTTCTTCGTTCTCCTCGGATGGCGGCCGAGGGAGTAGCATTCGCGACTTAATTTCTGCCAGCAGCGCGGCCATCACTAGATATTCTGCGGCCAATTCAAGTTTTATCTCATCCATCAGATCGATGTACGACATGTATTGCTCAGTGACGTGAGCAATTGGTATATCCAGTATGTCGAGATTCTGGCGCTTGATTAAGTACAAAAGAAGATCCAACGGACCTTCGAACGCCTCGAGGAACACCTCCAAAGCATGCGGCGGGATATAAAGATCCTTGGGTGGCTCGTTTATCGGCGTGCCCTGCACGACAGCAAACGGCATTTCGCTTTGCAGCGGGCGCCGCGCTTGCTCGAGTAAATCCGCAGGCTCAGACATGGAAATCCTAGCGGTAATCTAAGTTCATGGCTTGGCGAACTTCGTCAAGTGTGTCGCGCGCTGCCTCTCGCGCAGATTCGCATCCTTCGTCAATAATCGCTTGTACTGCGTCCCGATCGCCTAAAAATTCCTCGCTTCGCTCGCGGATTGGTGCTTGCTCTTTTAAGACGCTATCGATGACCGGTTGTTTACAGTCTAAACAACCAATCGACGCATTGCGGCAGCCCTCTTGAACCCATTTTTTCACTTCGTCGTCCGAGTACACTTCGTGGAAGTGCCAAACCGGGCATTTTGCGGGATCGCCAGGATCTTGGCGCCGCACCCGCGCCGGATCAGTCGGCATTGTGCGCAATTTTTGCTCGACAGATTCCGGCTGCTCACGAAGTCCGATCGTGTTGTTGTACGACTTTGACATCTTATCGCCGTCAAGCCCTGGCATTTTCGAATCGGCGGTTAACAGTGCTCGGGGTTCCGGCAGGATTGTCTTACCACCGCCGTCTAAATAACCAAGTAAGCGTTCCCGATCGCCTAAAGATATGTTCCGTTGGGACTCTAGAAACGCGCGCCCTTTGTCGAGCGCCTCGGCATCCCCGTCTTCTTGATAACTTCTTCGAATTTCGAAATAGAGTTTCGCGCTTTTCTTACCCATTTTTTTCGCGGCACTTTCTGCTTTTTCTTCGAATCCTGGTTCTCGCCCGTACAAGTAATTAAACCGACGCGCGACTTCGCGCGACATTTCGATATGCGCTACTTGATCTTCGCCGACCGGGACAAACCCTGCTCGATAGATGAGAATGTCGGCAGCTTGCAAAAGCGGATAGCCCAAGAAGCCATAGGTCGAAAGGTCTTTTTCTCTCAACTTTTCCTGCTGGTCCTTGTAACTCGGCACCCGTTCCAACCAGCTTATTGGGGTCACCATCGACAACAACAAATGTAATTCCGCGTGCTCCGGAACTCGCGATTGAATAAATATTGTTGCCTCGCCAGGGTTTATCCCAACCGACAACCAATCCACGACAATGTCGAACGCATGCTCCCTGATGGCCGACGTGTCTTCATAGCCGGTGGTTAGCGCGTGCCAATCAGCGATAAAGAAAAAGCACTCATATTCGTGCTGTAGTTCGATCCAGTTTTTGAGCACCCCGTGGTAGTGGCCCAGATGCAATTGGCCAGTGGGGCGCATTCCTGAAAGAACGCGTTTGTTCGCTATAGCACTCACGTTTAATTAATTGTCCGGACCAGATACTGGTATCGATTATCGCGCCGAAGCGCCAGATTGTGTAAAACCATACGGGAATTCAATAAACCTCTACATCGTATGAACGACGGCCTGCATAATATCAAACTCCGGGTGCTGCAAGGACATTAGTTTGCTGTATCTCGACCGACTAGCGTACCGGTGTCCAATCGTCATTCTCGGTTCGAGCGAAGATCACCCAATAGTTGTTATAGATTCATTAACTGCTCTACAGCGCCAGCGCCGCGACGTACGAGCTCTGGTTCGCCGGACGATAAATCGATCACCGTCGTCGGCTCAGCACCACTAGCACCGGCATCCAGCAGCAGATCAATTCGGCGACCGATCTTGTCGTATATATAGATCGGATCCGTGTCGGTGGTTTGTTGATCCGCGCCGCGTGCGGTCGCGCTTAGCATCGGCGAAGCGAGTTCGGTTAGCAACGCGCTAGTTACTGAATGGTCTGGGATGCGCAAGCCAATCGTTTTTCGTTTCGGATCTTGGAGTCGCCTCGGCAGCTCACGAGTCGCCTGTAAAATGAACGTGTACGGTCCTGGTGTCAGCGATTTTATTAGTCGATAACTCGATTTGTCGACACGGGCGAACGTCGAAAGCTCCGATAAGTCTCGACACACTAAGGTTAAAAATTGGTGCTTAGACATTCGACGGATATCGCGAATTCGTTGAATTGCGTCCTGCGCGCCCAGCATGCAACCAATCCCATAGTATGAATCCGTTGGGTAAGCCACCACACCGTTATCGCGAAGTACTGTACAAGCACGGCCAATCAAACGGGGCTGTGGATGAGTCGGATGGATTTCGACGCGCATTCGTTTGTGTCCAAAGTCGTTGCGGGGTACCGTACGAGTAGCGCGCGAGCGGGAACGTTGGCGACCGCCTCGGTGCGCCGTAAAGATTTGTCCGCCTAGCTGCGAGCATGCGGAGCCTACCCCATGGAATGCGGTTTCGCTAGCCCTCGAAAGATGAAATCCCGAGCTTGCTCAATTCTTGCGCATTCCGGTACGCTAAACTGTGCTCTTGGGAGTGCGCTTAAAGGTCAATCCATGCCCTTAGCTGCATTTGTACGCGCTAATTTAGTCAAATCTACTAACTGGACAGTCGAGGTATGTTGTACGCGATAATTTGGGACGACGTCGAAGATAGTTTAGCGTTACGACTATCGGTTCGAGAACAACACCTGGAACGCGTTACCGACTTGATCCATGAAGGACGGTTAATTATTGGCGGGCCATTTCCGAGCATCGACGCCGAAGACCCGGGGCCAGCCGGATTCACCGGCAGTCTGATCATCGCGGAATTTGCCTCCCAGCGCGAAGCCGAGGTTTGGATCGCCGACGACCCGTATGCAAAAGTAGGGCTATTTAAAAACTTAACTATCAAGCCGTTTGTAAAAGTAGTGCCATGACAGATTCAACGCTCGCCAGAGCCCGCATAGAAAAAATTAATGCCGCAATTGAACTCGCGCTTTCACCCGAATTTATCGATGTTTCAGATGAGAGCCATTTGCACGCTGGGCACGAAGGCGCACGTAGCGGCAGAGGCCATTTTCACGTGACAGTCGTGGCCGCAAAGTTCAGCGATCAATCGCTCGTAAAACGCCACCGTCTAATCTACAACGCACTCGGCACCTTAATGGAGTCCGACATTCATGCGCTCGGTATAGACGCGTTCGCTCCGGACGAACCAAGGGCGTAATGGCTCTTATATAATTCGATGGCACGCGCGAAAAAACCGAAAAAAACCTGGCAGTCCATCGATGGCACTTCGATGCTTTATCGCGGCGACCAGCTCGCGGTAATGCAGACCTTACCGGATGAGTCTTTCGATTGCATTTGGACCGACCCACCGTACTTTCTGTCGAACAACGGAACAACCTGTGTCGCGGGACAACGCGTCCCGGTAAACAAAGGAAAATGGGATAGCAGCAACGGAATCGAGGCCGATCACGAATTTAACTTAGCCTGGTTGGAGCAATGCTACCGATTACTGACGCCAGCGGGCACGATCTGGGTCAGCGGCACGCAGCACGTTTATTTTAGCGTGGGCATGGCTCTCCAGCAGTTAGGTTATCGGTTGTTGAATGACATCGTCTGGGAAAAACCAAATCCACCACCAAATTTGGGATGTCGGTGCTTTACCCACGCGACGGAAATGTTGTTGTGGGCAACTAAGGCGGTTAAAGGTAGCCGGGATCGATATACCTTCAACTATCAAGAAATGAAGCAGCGCAACGGCGATCGGCAAATGAAAAATGTTTGGCGGTTTACCTCACCGAGTAGCGGCGAGAAACATTTCGGCAAACACCCGACACAAAAGCCCGTCGCGCTGGTTGAACAGTGTCTCAGCGCGAGCACGAATCCAGGCGACCTCGTATTCGATCCGTTCGCCGGATCGGGAACGACTGGCGTCGCAGCTCTAAACCTTAAGCGGCGGTTTGTCGGTTGCGAAATCGCGGCGGACTACTCTAAATTAGCCGCCAAGCGATTAGCGGCCGCCGACGAAGAGACAGCATCAACAGACGTCACATGAGCATCGAGGATCCGACTCTTCAGCTAACAATCGATCTTCTCAAGCGCGAGTCAGTGACGCCTAACGATGCGGGATGCCTAGACATAATCGGCGATCGCTTAACCGCAATGGGTTTTGAAGTCGAGTTCCTTCGATTCGGTGATGTAACGAATTTATGGGCGACACATGGCCGCGGGTCACCCGTATTTACGTTTGCGGGACATACCGACGTCGTGCCGAGCGGCGATCTAAATTCATGGGCGTCGAACCCATTTGTCCCTGAAATTCGAAGCGGCTATTTGTACGCGCGAGGGGCGGCCGACATGAAGGGAAGCTTAGCCGCGATGATTACCGCGCTAGAGCAATATCTCACTAGTAATGCGGATCACAACGGAACGCTTAGTTTACTTTTAACATCGGACGAAGAAGGGATAGCGACTAACGGAACGGTCAAAGTCGTGGAAACATTACAACAACGAGGCCAGGAGCTAACCTGGTGTCTGGTCGGAGAACCCAGTAGCGCATTGCACTTAGGCGACACCATCCGCAACGGCCGGCGCGGATCCTTAAACGGTCATCTCACTGTTCGCGGCATACAAGGGCATGTCGCTTATCCTGACAAGGCAGCGAACCCCATCCATCTCGCTGCGCCGGCGCTGGCCGAATTAAGCACTACCGTCTGGGACCAAGGCAATCAATTTTATCCTCCGACTTCATTCCAAATTTCGAATCTTAGCGCCGGAACTGGAGCTGAGAATGTAATTCCGGGAGAGCTTGACGCGCGTATTAACTTTCGTTTTTGTACTGAAAGCAGCGTCGAAGATCTGCAACAACGCACAGAAAATATCTTCGATTCCCATGCGCTGGATTATTCATTAACGTGGCATCTCTCTGGCGCGCCATTCTTGACCGCAGGAGGGAAACTGCTGTCTAGCGTTCGCGATGCGATTCGCGACGAACTGGGAATTGAAACCGAGGCATCAACGGGGGGTGGAACGTCGGATGGTCGTTTTATCGCACCGGCCGGCGCGGAAGTTATCGAATTCGGACCGGTTAATGCGACGATTCACAAGATAGACGAATGTGTTGCCGTGGAGGACCTAAGGCGGCTATCTGCCACCTATCAAGCAATATTGTCTCGCTTGATGTTCGAGTAGATTCGCTCGTGCGTGCTAGCACGGCACGAGCGTCGCATACTCGACAATTTCGTCTATCCTGTGCCGGCGGAGTCGAACTGTTCTTCTTCGGTCGATCCGGTTAGCGCGGTTACCGATGAAGCACCGCCCTGAATAACCGTGGTCACGTCATCGAAATAGCCAGCACCAACTTCTTGTTGATGGCTCGCAAACGTGTAGCCTCGACTCGCGGCGGCGAATTCT
>CAWLAW010000164.1:0-6669 GCA_963854885.1 Gammaproteobacteria bacterium
CGTTTTTCCGAACGCACGTCGTAGAGATAGCCTCGTACGCGGTCCCCTGGTCTCACGAGTTCTCGCGGGATTACATGCTCTTTGAGCACCGCCGCCTCAGCGTTGCCGCCGAGATCAATAAATATGTTGCCCCGTTCTACGCGTTTTACGACGCCCATGACTAACTCGCCAATCCGTTCCTGGAACGCTTCAACGACCTGCGCGCGCTCTGCTTCACGTACTTTCTGAACAATTACTTGCTTCGCTGTTTGCGCCGCAATACGACCGAATTCCGCTGCTTCTAAAGGCTCTTCGACGTAATCGCCGGCGACAACCTCTGGATTCGCAAGTAGCGCGTCAGTCAACCAGATTTGTCGTTCGGCATATTCGAGAATAACGTTGTTTAAATCATCAACCTCAATCTCGGCCGCAAATGCGATTTTGTCGACGATTTCCCATCGACGAAATGCTTCGTGGTCTCCGGTCTCGCGATCGATTGCAACACGGACGTCGATTTCGTCCGAATAACGCTTTTTCGTTGCGCTCGCTAATGCGGCTTCGAGCGCTTCAAAAATAATGTCCTTGCTGACACTTTTCTCATTTGAAACGACGTCAACAACGGTAAGGATCTCTTTGTTCATCACTCCGAATTACCCACCGACCTGGCCGACCGTAAACACTGTCGCTCTCAGGTAATATTTTTTACCATTGGGGATCCAGGCGCGCGCTTTCAACAAGGTTGTATTGCACATCAAACTGTTCCTCCCCAACTTGTATGGTTAAATAATCGTCGGTAGCGTCACTTAGCAAACCTGCTAATCGACGCCGTCCATTTACCAACGTGCGCAGTCGCACTTTTACATCAGACCCTATAAATGCCCGATATTGTTCGGGTGTAAACAATGGCCGATCTAGGCCGGGGGACGACACCTCTAAGGTATATTCCCCGCTTACAACCTGCTCTACGTCCAAAAAATCGCCAATTTGTCGACTAACAATTGCGCAATCATCCACGACGATACCAACGTCATTGTCGATATAAAGGCGGATCAGTGTCCGCCCCGCTGATTGTTGTCGCTCGACCCCGAGCAGCTCGTATCCGAGGCCTTTCACCGTTGGTTGTAACAACCCAGTGAGCGCGTCTTGTCTTGCCACGCCAATGCTCCCAAAAGCAAAAAGCCCCGATTACCCGGGGCTTCTATCGAAAACTGGTAGCGGGGGCAGGATTCGAACCTGCGACCTTCGGGTTATGAGCCCGACGAGCTGCCAGACTGCTCCACCCCGCACTTGAGCAATCCCGGATGTTAATGATTACCCACCATCTTTTCAAGTGCGGCGACGACAAATGTTTATTAAGGCATCATCAGGATCTCCTGAGAAAGCGGGTCATTACCAATGAGAACTCATCCAGCAGGTAAGCTGTTCGCAACCCTCGCCGCTCGCTGGATGTTTCACGCACAGACATAAATATTGCGTTTTCCCGCGCCAGTCGCGACAAAACAGGGTAGTTCGACCACTACCGAGACATTGCCTCACTCTCTTTGTTGGCACTCATAGCTTGCGCCAGCCGAGTAATTTTCGCCACGAACGTCATTCACCCTCAACAATTCACTCTGACCCGACCTGAGTCGAAACTCCTGCGCACAATCCTTCAGAATATTATCTTTTGGCCGCTGCAAATTAAATGCAAATCAACCTACCTGGCTTGGCAATCCAGCCGACTAGCCGAATCGTCCCGAGCATTAGACATTGGACCGTAGGACAGTTGCTCGACGCGAGCGTAATCGGCCGCACCGGGCCCGAAAACGTTAGCCTTACGATTGGTGGCACGAAATTACTCGCCTCAACGTCATTAGCATTAAACCCTGGCGACAAACTACAGTTGCGTGTCAGTCAACTGCATCCGGTTGCGGTATTAACCCCGCTACGATCGGAGGAAATCGAACACGCCGAGCAAATTCGGCAAGCCCTTGCCAAGACACTCCCCAAACAGCGTTCGATCGGAGATTCACTCAAGGCGCTAAATCGGCTGACGATGGATTCTTCATCATCTATGACCCATGCCAAGCCGCAACGTAGCAACCACAGCACGTCCGTCTCGCATCTCGCAGCGGAACGCAAACTGCTCGCGGTTACCGACGCCGCTCGACATGTACTTAGCCTCGTCCCGTCTCCCGCAGCGCTGCGTGACCCAAATCAGCTGCGGCTCTTCATCGCGCGGACTGGCTTATTCTCGGAGATAGCAGCGCGAAATTCACTGTCCGGCGATTCGCCGGAAATCCCGGAACTCGATTTAAAGTGGCAACTTCGGCGACTTCATCGAGACATTCTAAACTTACTCGCGCTGACCGTTGCAAGACCATCGGCCGGCAGCGAACTGCAAAAGACACCGGTGAATTCCCAGATGGCGCAGAACGCAGCCAAGCCGGCAGCGCACAACAATCATCTGCTTCACGCGGCAAGCGAGACTGAGCCGAGTAACTTATCGGACCCCGGTCCACTGAAAAAATTGGCCACCCTTATCGACAGCGCAATCGCGAAAATTGAAACCAATCAACTATCAGTCTTGAACTCGAGACTAGCGGGCGAACACTCTCTGGCAGTGGACTTGCCAGTCGCACTCGATCGGTCCTTCCACGTCGTTCAATTGAAAATTAACCAACAGGATCCGCAATCCGACGGCGAGGTATTCGCCACGACCACAATTGCTATTGAAGTTCCTCTTAAAAATGGTCAAGCGATGCGCGCACTTGTATCCCACCACAACGATCGAATTTCGATTCGCATGTGGTCCGAAAATCCGCAGTTACTGGGCGCGGTAATTGAAAACGTTGGCGAATTATCAGCCAATTTAACCCGTAAAGGTTTGGAAAATATTGCTATCTCTTTCAACGAAATACGACCGATGGATCAGCTTGCGCACAGACCGAAAATTCTCGTGGACGAAAGAGCATGAAGAACCCAGCGGAGAAGAAGCGTGACGTCGCCGTCGCACTTAAATGGGATGGAACAGGCGCCCCGAGAGTATCGGCGAAAGGCACAGGAGAAACTGCCGAACGCATTCTCGACCTGGCCGCGAAACACGGCATTCCACTCCGCCATGAAAGAGAACTTGTCGATTTGCTACTGCTCGTCGATCTCAACGACGAAATCCCCGAGAGCCTATATATCGTTATCGCCGAAATCATCGCGTTCGCTTATTCCCTACAAAATAAGCCGGTAATCTAACGCGCGTCCGCGAGGCCTAATTGCAAGACCCGTGATTATTCATTCGCCCTTTTCGCCGCCGCATCCCCAGCGGCAGAATTTCCCATTGCTCGTTCGATTGATTCTATCAAGCTCCAATTCGACCGTTTGAGACTCGGTTTGACGCTTGGTAAGGCGTTTGAGCGCAGCGCCACTGATTTCGCCTGTGCATATTGCCCCTCGGCAAAGTGTAACTGCGCCAGCTTATGCCACGACAGCGCGTCCCCCGGCGCAATCTGGAGGGCGCGATCGATGACCGCCGCAGCTGAACCATGATCGCCGGCGGCGAGGTGTCGATCGGCTAATGCTAGCAAATCTCTCGCCGGTGACTTCGGCACAACAATCGCCGCCGGTTGAGTTGGCTTGCGCGGCTCATCGCCACGATCGGCTGAGACGACTTCGTTTGCGTCATTTGGCCGAGGGCTGCTCAGGCTACGATCTGTTCGATCAGTAATCGGCGCCGGCAGGTTGGCAACGCATCCGCTAAGCAGCTGGACCACTACTAACCCGATTACAGTACACTTTGCGTAACGACTACTCAACGAAACAATCCTTGCAATCGATTCCAAATATTTTCCCTCGCCGGAGTCTCACGAAACGCTTCACAACCTTCAACGCTAGACAAACCGTGGGGCAGCGCTAACGGTACATACATAGCCCCTTCACAGTGCTCAGAGACGATTGCATCGCCGGAGGAGCTAACCCAGCGCCACTGCAAGCCGCCGGGCTTGCTGAATTCAATCGGAAGCACGTTGAACTCTTTCATTAAATCTGTCCAGATTCTTAATGCGCCACTTGCACCAGTCAATCCGGTTTCAGTGTTATCGTCATGGCCGATCCAAATTACGGTTAATAAATTTCTGCTAAATCCCGCGAACCAGCTGTCCCTTTCGTCGTTACTGGTTCCAGTCTTACCCGCCAATGGAAGTTTAGATTTTAATTCCGCGCCTGCGGATCGAGCAGTTCCGTTTGCCACGACTTGGCTCAGAAGATACTGCGTGACTACTGCGCTAGCCGGAGTGATAACTTGCTCGACACTCGGTGAATAGCGCTGCAACACTGCCTTTTTGTCATTCGTTACAGAACGGATTGCACGTAAAGGAACACGAAACCCATCGTTTGCGATTCCTTGATAAAGTTGCGCTACTTCTACTGGCGTAAGACTTAGTGCACCGAGCAATAGTGCAGGAACATTATCAAACTTTCGTTCAATTCCAAACGAACGCAGACGCCGCACGACATTATCGAGGCCGACATCTAGACCGAGCCTCACAGTCGCCAAATTATACGAATTCGCGAACGCACTCCTTAAGGCAACTTCGCCGTGAGATTTATTACCGTAATTCTTCGGCGTCCATATTTCACCGTTTTCTGTCGTAACTGAGATTGGCGTATCACTTAACGGAGACATTACGTTGAATCGCGACGATTGTTCGAGTGCGGTCAAATAGACGAATGGCTTGACCAATGAACCGATAGTGCGCCGTGCGCGGAGCGCCCGATTAAAGTTGCCCCGCTGAGCAGCGCGTCCACCAATCAGTGACTTGACCTCGGAGGTACGCGGGTCGACGATAATCGACGCCGTCTCTAACGAGCCGCGTTGTATCTGCCGAGAAACCTCTATGCCATCGAGACGTTGCGTTATAACGCTGCGCGCCGCGGCGTGTAAGAAAGGATCTAGGGTCGTATAAATATTCAATCCTGCTTGTTGCAAATGCGCATCACGGTAATCACGTGTTAATTGCACTCGGACGAGATCAATAAAAGCAGCGAAGTGTTGCAGTTCCGACGATTGCCTATCCGATAGTTCCAGCGCCGCATTAACAGTAGAACCGTATTCTCGATTGTCGATTACACCTCGATCCAACAGAACTTTCAGCACCGTATTCCTACGCGCTAACGCAGCTTGCGGGTTTCTGCGTGGATCGTAGCTACTCGGCGCTTTCACCATTCCAATTAGTAACGCCGACTCCGAAATAGTTAAGTCCTGTAGGCGCTTGCCAAAAATGAATCGTGCGCCGAGACCGAAGCCGTGAACTGCTCGATTTCCGTCTTGACCCAAGAATATCTCGTTTATGTAGGCATTAAGCAGCACCGACTTCGAGTATCGCCGTTCTAGTGATATCGCCATTAAGGCTTCGCGAATTTTTCGCGCATAGGAGCGCTCATTCGATAAGAACTGATTTTTCACTAGCTGTTGTGTGATCGTGCTTGCGCCTTGTTTCACCCCGCCGGAAAGTATGTTCTGAAAAATCGCGCGGGCGATACCAACTGGATCGATTCCAAAATGATCGAAGAACCGTCGGTCCTCGATCGCGACTAGCGCACGAATGAAAAAATCCGGAATTTCATGGGTTGCTACAATGACGCGGTCTTCGAATTTGGTTGCATGTACGCTGCCAATCTCCAACGGTTCTAGGCGCGTATTCGAAATACTATTGCGACTGTCAACGTCTAGTAGTTCGATAATCCTTCCATCTGAAACGACAATTTTCAGCTTCCCCGCCGCGGAAGGTGAGTCAGGAAATTTGTGGCCACGGGTAAAAATTACGATACCGTCGTCAACCCGCGCATACGAGCCGGGATCGCTTATCTCGGAGTCTTCTCTGTAGTCCAGTTGTTTTAAAGTCGCCTCGATTAGTCCGTTGCTAACAGATAGACCTGGATACAGTTCGAGCGGGCTCGCATAGACCCGCGTTGGAAGCGACCAGCGGCGATTCGCGAATAGCTCGGCAACCGTAAAATCGAGCCAGATCCAATACCCGACGAATAGCAGCAGGCACCATAGGAACAAATGGCGGAGATAGAACCCAATGACGCGACGCGCTTGGGCAAGATATTTTGCGGTTTTACCGCTTCTGGCCATTTGAGAATTGCAATAAAAAAGCCCCACCTGTAGAGGCGGGGCTTAACTGTGGAGTCACGGTCTTCCAGGCGGGCGGCGTGATAGCATATTTACCTTCTTATGCTGCGCTGCCCACGCGTTAAGCGCCGTGTTTGCGGTCGTAGTCACGTTCCCATTTTTTCGAGAACGATTCTACCGCACGTTGCATTGCGTTGCGCTTGCGCTGCTCCGCTCTTCGGAGCCGCGCCGCTTGCTTACGTGCGGCAATCTTTGCCCGCGCCTCAGCGACCTCGCTTTGCAACCGTTCTTTCTTTTCACGCTCGGTTGCTTCCGCCTCTGCCGCTTCAGGTATTACTTTTTTCTTGTGGCCTTCTTCTTCGCCGGTTGTTTTTTTGCGGCTTTTTTCTTCGTTGCTTTTTTCTTGGTAGCCTTCTTCTTAGCTACTTTTTTCTTGGTGGCCTTTTTCTTGGTCGCTTTCTTCTTAGCGACTTTTTTCTTGGTAGCCTTCTTCTTAGCTACTTTTTTCTTGGCAGTCTTTTTCTTGGTAGCCTTCTTTTTAACTACCTTTTTCTTTGCAACTTTTCTCTTTGCTACTTTCT
>CAWLAW010000165.1:0-6655 GCA_963854885.1 Gammaproteobacteria bacterium
TATCGCGTTTTGCAGAAAAATCTGGCGCGCCAGTTGTGCCGATTCACATTGGCGGGCACAACAGCGCGTTGTTTCAATTCGCTGGTCTACTACACCCTAGCCTCCGTACCGCATTGCTCGTTCGAGAAATGATGAACAAGCAAGGCACGACTGTTGAGGTCCGGGTCGGCCGAGAAATTGCACCAAAAACAATGGAGTCGCTCGGCCAGCGCAAGCAATTAACGCGCTACTTGCGCACTAAGACGTATTTGTTGAAGGAAAAAAATGCGCAGAGCATCACGCTTGGGCCGCGCAATGCAA
The DNA here is from genome assembly GCA_963854885.1 of Gammaproteobacteria bacterium. GTDB lineage: Bacteria > Pseudomonadota > Gammaproteobacteria > UBA11873. The sequence goes on from CAWLAW010000165.1 coordinate 301, forward strand.
ACGGGCGTCCCATGACGGAAATCGCAGCGGCCGGCGACGGCGACGAATTGAAAAATGAAATTGCCACGTTGGGCGCTCAACAGTTATTGATAAGCAGCGGCAATTTTGCAGTGTACTACGCGAAATCTGAAGAAATCCCGCAGGTCCTACAAGAAATCGGACGTTTGCGAGAGGTTACTTTTCGCGCCGTCGGAGAAGGTACAGGTAAGTCCTCGGACGTCGATCTTTACGACGCCTATTATGTCCATTTATTTATTTGGGACGCGAAGGCGAACAAGATCGTCGGCGGCTATCGGCTCGGACACACGGATGAAATATTGGACAAGTATGGATTGAAAGGCCTCTACGTTCATTCCTTGTTCAAACTCTCTCCCGAACTGACTGCCGACTTACGCAGTGCCCTCGAGCTCGGTCGTTCATTTATTCGAATCGAATATCAGCGCAGCTACGCCGCGTTGATGCTGCTGTGGAAAGGGATCGGCCAGTATCTAATTCAATATCCGCGCTATCGGGTTTTATTTGGACCGCTTAGCATTAGTAACGATTACAATCCTATATCACAAGATATCTTAGTGCAGTTTTTGCGCCAAAAAAATGAAGAATTAAGACGCACAAGCCAGGTGAAACCACGCCAGCCATTCCGCACGACAACGGGTCTACAAAGTGACCTAATCGATCTAGACAGTGTCGATTTGACCATCATTTCCGATCTGCTGAGCACCGTCGAATCTGACGATAAAGGCGTTCCCGTGTTGTTGCGCCAATACTTAAAGTTTGGTGGGCATATACTCGGCTTTAACATCGATCCGCAGTTCAACAATGCCATCGATTGCTTACTGTGGTGCGATTTAATGCACACCGAACCGCGTTTGCTAACTAAGTATATGGGCGGTGCCGCGGCTCTCGACTATCGCCGGCTTCACACATCCTCTGAGAGCGACGCCCAAAGAAAGCCTCAACTAACCGGGTAAATTAATATTCTGGCGCAAGAGTTAGGCTCAACCCGTCGAGCTCAGCACTAAAATCGATTTGACAACTGAGCCGCGAGTTCTCTTGAAAGTTTCCAGAATCTTCGACTAATACTTGTTCCGCGTCTGAGCGAGCCGGTAGGTGTTCCGCCCAGCGTTCGCTGATGTACACATGACACGTAGAACAGATACATTGCCCCCCGCATATCGCCTCAATCTCAAGGCCCGCATTGCGTAATATTTCCATGAGGTTTGAGCCCGGCTGCGCACTTATTTCGTGCGACTGCCCGTCTCTATCTACGACCTTAAGTTTTGCCATTATCGAATGGTCCTATTGATAGGCGAGTGTCAACATAGATCGACGTAGGGAAATTCGACCGGTTGCTCGTTAATACCGATGCGCGGCGGCGCGATCCAATTGGCAAACTCGCCAGGTTCCGTTACCGGCACCATTAACGAACTCACGTAGGCTTGATCCTCATCACTCGGCAACCAGTCACTGGCACGTTTGAGCCACTGCGCTTCATCAATCAGCTGTCCTTCTGGGGTAGCATAGATATCCGAGAATTCACCTATCTGACGGTGGAATGCGCGATGCGGCAAGCTAAATTTAAAGTCCACACCGCACTTTGAAATTAATCGATTCCAGCGATCCACACCACGTTGGCAATCGGCAATATAGTCGTCGCGCAATCGTTCGTTAACGACGCTCAGCGCCGACGCTTGCGTTTCTACAAGCCGACCGGCATCAACCCGAGTAACGGTATAAGACTCATCAGCCAAACTGTGATCGTCTTTCAAGCGCGTCTCTTGGTAGCGCCCTTTTAGACCCGCCGTATAATAATTTGCAGCATTCGTCGAACGTTCCGATCCGAACAAATCTTCGGAAACGCTAAAGTGAAAATTGATGTACTTCTGCAACGTCGGGAGGTCGATACCGCCGTGATGGCGCACATCCTCGGTTCTGTGATCGACCATAATGTCGCAGGCACGTTGAATGACACGGCTAACCCCAGTTTCGCCGACGTACATGTGGTGGGCTTCTTCGGTCAACATGAATTGGCACGATCGAGCGAGCGGATCGAACGCGCTTTCTGCTAGCGTCCCAAGCTGATATTTACCATCGCGATCAGTAAAAAACGTGAACATGAAAAACGCCAACCAGTCGGGTGTTTTTTCGTTAAAGGCGCCGAGAATGCGCGGTTTGTCTTCATCTCCCGATTGGCGAATCAACAACTGCTCGGCTTCTTCGCGTCCATCGCGACCAAAATAAGCCATCAGTAAATACACCATCGCCCATAAGTGGCGACCTTCTTCGACATTAACTTGGAACAAATTACGCATGTCGATCAACGACGGTGCGCTCGCTGCCAATAAGCGTTGTTGCTCAACTGAAGCGGGTTCCGTATCGCCCTGGGTTACGATGAGGCGACGTAGCGCTGCTCGATGTTCCCCAGGGACATCCTGCCATACAGGTTGGCCACGATTGTCGCCAAATGAAATCGTTTTATCGGCCGACGTCTCGGCTAGAAAAATCCCCCAGCGATAGTCCGGCATCTTCAATGAGTCGAAATGCGCCCAACCTTTCTTGTCAACGCTAATGGCAGTGCGCAAATAAACGTTATTGTCCTGGTAATACTCGGGGCCACGACTTTTCCACCACTGCATAAATTTTGGGTGCCACGATTCCAATGCCCGTTGTAAACGTCTATCGGAGCCCAGACTAACGTTGTTCGGAATGAGTTCGCTGTAATCTGCTGTTGCTGCCATGGTCTACTCCTCAGTCGATCAAACGCGCTGCTTATTATAGTTTGGGCGCGACCCTGATCCATACAATACCAACGCGCCCTGGTCGCCGACGGCATTCGGACGTTGGAAGATCCAGTTTTGCCAAGCGCTTAGTCGCGCGAAGATTTTCGATTCGAGCGTCTCTGGTCCGGCGAATCGGAGGTTTGCTTCCATCCCGGTTAGTGCATCAGGTGAGAAGCTCGCGCGCGATTCGAGCGTCAGTCGAATTTCATCGTCCCAATCAATGTCATCGGGGGTAAATGTCACCAAGCCCGACGCATCAGCCTCGCTCGAATTAAGTCGTTCACCAATGCGACGTTTTAAGCCTTCGCAGTGATCAGGGTCGTGGATAAAGCGGCTCGTCAATCGGGTGATTCCGTTAACCATCGGATACGACCCGAAATTCATCTCCGTCAAGGTGATTTGCGCTGGCGGAAGCGGACTTCCTTCGTATTCACCTTCGAGCATAAACACCTGGTCACAGGCGAGAGCGATTTCGAGTAGTGTGCCGGCGAAGCAGCTGCCGGGCTCGATTGCGGCAAGCAACGTCCTCGACGTCACTTCAAGACGTTTTAGCACGCGTTTTAGATACAGCGTGACCTCGCGAATGTACCAATCGTCGCGAAAGCACATTAATAAGGTATCAATCTGCTCAACGTTTTCACTCGTGCCTGTCGTTTTGAACAGCCACGTGCCAATCTGGTCTTCGTTGGCGCGCAAGTGGAGGATTGCATCATCCAATTCACGCGCAACGGCCAATGCCCAAAAACTAGTACCGGCGCGCTTGATTGAATCGAGATCCGGTGCGCATTTATCCAGCGGCGCTTTGATGGTTATCGTCGCGGCGCGCAACTTGCGATCGATATCGATATCGATAAATTCATAGCTAAGCCGATCGTCAGTTAAAATTCGTTGTAGTTGTTCGAGCAAAATTCCTGGCTCGCTAATCGGCCGATCGGATCGCGCAGCCGCCTCCTCGGCACGGGTGCGTAGAACGTCATTAAATTTCGATGCCGGGACAATTTCATCGACCAGATTCCAAGCGACGGCCCGTTCACCGCGGATCCCTTCTTCAATACTGGCGAAAAAATCCGCTCGATCGCGGCGCACGTATCGTTTGTCTACCAAACGCGTTAAACCGCCAGTGCCGGGTAATACCCCGAGTAATGGTAGCTCTGGGAGTGACACTGTGGTCGCACCGTCGTCGATCAGTAGAATTTTCTCGCAAGCCAATGCCAGTTCGTAGCCGCCGCCAGCGCAGGGTCCGTTCACCGCGCATAAATACGTCTGCCCGGAAAATTCGCTCGCGTCTTCGATCGAATTGCGAGTTTCGTTGGTAAACTTACAGAAATTGACTTTGTCGGCATGCGAGGAGAGCCCCAGCATCTTAATATTTGCGCCGGCGCAAAAAACACGATCTTTTGCCGAAATTATTACCACCGCGCCAACTTCTGGATGCTCGAAACGTAATCTTTGTAACGCATCATATAATTCGATATCGACCCCAAGATCGTATGAATTGAGTTTGAGCTCGTACCCCGGCACAAGGCCGGCGGCTTCGTCGACATCAAGTGCCAAAGTCGCGATCCGTCCATCGATGCTTAATCGCCAATGACGATAATGCTCCGGTTGTGTTTGAAAATCGATTACGAGTCTATTTTCGGTGATTTTTTGACTTTCGATTGTGTTCATTTCTTAAGCCACCTCTTGGTGGGATGCAATTCGTCGAACGCCGGCGAGTCCGAGTATTTCCTCAAGCGACTCTTTAATACTTCGCCCGGACGTGTCGACCGAGTAGTCCGCCTGTTCGCATAAGCTTTCCCGTTCTATGAGGATCCGTTTTAAATCGTCCATTGCGGTTAAGTTGCCGGCCATTGGACGTTTATCTCCTTGGGCGATGACTCGATTCATGTGCTCGTCCGGCGTAGCGCGCAACCATATCGTGACGCACGATCCCAGCAGTCGCTTATAAGTACCCATTTCAGACACTAAACTACCGCCGACCGCGACCACGCCACGTTCGCGACGCTGGATAATGTCGTCTAGACATTGGCGCTCGTAACGTCGATACGTCGCTTGCCCGGCGAGCGAAAATATTTCATTTACATCGATTCCGGCGCGCCCCTCGATTGATTTCACCAACTCGGTAAACGGTAACGACAAACGCTCGGCAAGCGCCGTTCCTAGGGTACTTTTTCCGGCTCCGCGCAAACCGATTAGCGCAATTAACATAGGTTGTACGCGGCCGCGCGCTGACACTTCATCATAAAGTCTCGCGATTTCCGCACCGTCTGCCTGGCGAATGTAGGCGTCTAAATACTCACGCGCCGGCGATCGATCAATTCGTTCGGCAACTAAATCTTCGACTGACGCACCCATTGCGTTTGCGACCTGGCGCAATCGAAGCACGGAAATGTTCCCGTTACCGCTCTCCAGTTCGGCCAAATATCGCTCCGATACACCGGAATCTTTCGCTAAAATTCGGCGCGATATACCGCGCCTTGCGCGTAAGCTTCTTACCCGCACGCCAAGGTCTCTCAAGAAGATGCTTGCGTCTGTTGTTGTGTTTTCCGTCATGTTTGCGCTCAATATGCGAAGTATACTGCATAATTTGACCTGTATATGTAATATATTGCACGCTCGAAGTATCGCACCTTCAATAGGTCGGAATAGATCTAGTTGAAGCGATCCCATGAGAACGGTGCTCCATATTGCAAGCATTCCAGGCTGTGTTGCGAATAATCCGCATCTCGATTGAAGAAAGTTAAGTCAACTGCCGCCCGTAAGGAACAAAGGAGAAATTTGTTGCCTAACGCATCGGATCGATAAGGGAGAAGCCGAAACAGGTGCAATTTCTTCATTGGCAAGAGCGTGCGGATGGACGTCGCTGGGGTAATGTAATGCACTATGATGAGACTGCTGTCAGAAATGACAGAGCGTATTTCTCTACAATTCAATCGATATTGTTAACCGACTTGTCCTCGATAGAAGTCCATCTAATTTTTTAATGCAGATCCCCGCAACGGTCTTAAAATTAAGCGCCTGTTTCAAACTCGTTTCGTCACGAAGCTGGATTCTTTTTGCCGGCGCCACGGTATTACTTGTCCTGCTCGGCTCGCTATTTAACCCGGGTGTGCAAAAGCGCCTTGTCGAAAAATACTTGGCGCCGTCGTTTGAACAGTTAAGTTTTGAACGTATCCATGTCCTCCCGTGGTCGGCAACGATCGCTCAGCTCGATCTTCGCGTCGCACAAACACGCGTGCAGGCGGAAAATATTAGCGCGCGGTTTTGCCTATCGTCTCTGCTGGCAAAGACCATTAATCTGCAGCGATTTACGTTTACGGGCGGCATAATCGATTTGCGCTCGCGCGTCGTCGAAACCGAGGCCACCCAAGAACCCTTCCCTGGCATTTTCACGCTTCTCGATCACGGCTTCGGCGCCGCTCTCGGACGGTTATCAATCAACGCATTGGTACTACTAAACGCGACCGATAAAGCGCGCATTGAAATCACGGCCGAGAACGTTGAACCCAATGCAGTGGGCGAAATTTCGTTCAAATCTGATGTGAAAATTGGCGGCGACTCGCTCAATATTCATG
>CAWLAW010000166.1:0-6635 GCA_963854885.1 Gammaproteobacteria bacterium
GCTTTTCGACCACGGGATAGAACCGCTGATAACGGATCTCGTTGCGCCGATTTGATCCGCCCGAGAGCAAAAACCCTTGGAGATTTTGCTCAGCGACAAGCCCGCGAACCTTGGCATCGAGCATTCTCGGATCGGTCGCCGGGATCATGGGTTCGAGAATTTTTGCTTGGCAGTGATCGCAATCAAGCGCGCAGGCACCTGCGGTGACCGAGAATGCCGGGAAGCTGTTCTTGCCACAGCCTTGTAATTCAGCGCTCGCGTAATCTTTGAAGGTGGGAGTAGAAAAACGGATCTCATTTGGCGTGATGGCATTATTCGCCGCTTCCATTTCCGCCACGAGCGACGTATCGAAATCTGCGTCCTCGAGTTCTTCGATTGCTAATATCGAATTTAACCAACTCATCTATTTAATTATGCCCATTCCTGAATTCAAGGCTGATGGGACGCGCTAGTCCTACTGCGAGCCAACGCACTTCCCACGCAAACATCAACAACCACGCAAACTCAGTTCAATATAATACTAAACGACGAGGATCGGATACCGAATTTTCAGATCCCTAGATAGCCAGTATATTCGGTTTTACTAATAAGAATAATCACACTATGGTCGACCGGCGAAGCCGAATAATCGATGCTATTCACGCAGCCAAAACCTCGACTCATGGCAATTGCGTATACTCTGAAAAGAAACGATGCAAATAGCCCTGGCCGTCCATGACTGACTGCTTCAGTCGGCTGAGTGCCGGAATATTTTAGTAACTTCGGAGAGACCCCCATGATCGTTGTTCGCGTCCAGTTTCCGGTTAACGTACCGGACAGCAAAGAATTTATTAAGAAAATGAACGCCACAACCCCCAAATATAAAGGTTTGTCCGGGCTGACGCGCAAGTACTACGTGATCAGCGAAGATGGAAAACATGCGGGCGGGATCTACCTTTGGGAGTCACGCGCCCAGGCCGAGAGTTGGTACAACGACGATTGGATAACTTACATGACGGAGGCGTGGGGAGAAGCGCCACTGCTGGAGTATCTCGACTGCCCGATTGTTGTCGACAATGAGCTTTCGAAAGTCGTGACCCAGGACGCTGCATAGCCCCATTGTTTGCGCTAGACATTGGGCACAAATTCGAGCAAGCGTCGAGTAAACGCCAGTCGCTCAATTGAAGCCGGTTGTGCCGAATCAGTAAGATTATTCGCGCACCGGTCACATTCGGCGGTGAGTGAGATCACAAATCGATCATTTTACGGGACTAGCAGCAACTGTCCGCATCGAGGCAAGCGAATGGGTGGCGCCGATTCGCTAAGAAATCTCAGACTCCGTTAAATGTTCGTGCCGGGTGAAATTTAAATTCGACCGTTTTATATGACGTACATCAATCACCAAGATCGTGGCAACCTCCTTGTTGCCTATTGCTATTAATCGTCGACCGCACGGGCGGACCGGTTAGTGGGAGCAACTGAGAACCCGCAAAACAAGTCCCGTCTTCTTTTAGCCGCAATACTTGGCGCTGGCCTAGGCTTTCTCGGCTCAAGCATTGTTAACGTCGCGCTGCCAACTTTTCAGACTGAACTCAGCGCCGATGCAACCGATATTCAATGGATCGTTTCCGCGTTTAATCTGGCTCTGGCCGGATTGCTTTTAAACGCCGGTGCCATCAGCGATAGGCGCGGCCATCTCGTCACGTTTCGCCTCGGCTTGATCACCTACGGATGTGCATCGATCGTTTGCGCCATGGCATGGACCGCCGAGGTTTTAATCGTCGGGCGCGCGCTTCAAGGTTTGGGTAGTGCCTTGTTAATTCCATCGAGTCTCGGATTAGTGAATACCGCGCACGCGGCTCACGAACGCGGTCGCGCGGTGGGTTTGTGGTCGAGCTATAGCGCCGTCGTCGGCGGGACGGCGCCGCTAATCGCAGGCGTGCTGTTAGCGATAACATCTTGGCGGTATTTGTTCTGGATAAATGTCCCAATAGCGATTGTTGTATGGCGCTTGCTGGACTCGAGCAATATTCAAGTGCCGGAAGTACGGCCGGCAAAAGTCTTCGACTGGTTTGGCGCGTGTTTCTCAGTACTAGCGCTTGGATTTTTAACCTTTGCAGCAATCGAATCCTCAACGCTCGGCTTGCGCAATCCAATCGTTTTGCTGTCTCTCGGTTCGGGGCTGGCCGCGGGATATCTGTTTATACGCAGCCAAGGGCGTTCTGCGCATCCACTCATGCCGCTCGACATGTTTCATTCGCGCAATTTCTCGGCGGCGAATATCGTTACGTTTCTGGCCTACTCGAGCATGGGCGGGGGCTTCTACGTGATGATGCTAACTTGGATTCAAATCCAAGGTTATTCGCCGCTCGCTGCGGGCGCGATCACATTGCCGTTCATGTTGTTTACCGCCGGTCTCGCACATCCCATTGCAAACCTTGTGCGCCGGATTGGACCTCGATTACCACTTGCCACCGGGGTGCTGTTGTTGGGGCTTGGGTTTATGAGCTTCTCGTTTGCCGAAGTCGGCACGAATTTTTGGACTGGTTATTTGCCCGGAATTTTACTCAGCGCGCTGGGTATCGCTTTAATTGTTGCACCGCTAACGACCGTGATTATGGGCTCGGTGGACGTCTCCCAATCAGGCACGGCCTCGGGAATTAACAGCGCGGTTGCGCGCACTGCAATTTTGCTCTCGGTGGGGATCTTAGGCGCAATTCACATTGCGCAATTTGAATCTACCGCGTCGAATGCGCTCGTAGAATTAAACCTCGATGCGGCGCTCGAGGTGCACATGCACGCAGAACTGATCAACATGGCCGCAGCCAACATTCCTCACGACATCGAACCCGAACTGCAAAATGCGATTCATACCGTGATTGTCGATTCGTTCATGCATGCAGCACTCGTTGTTACAAGAATCGCGGGCGCTTTATCGATTCTTGGTGCGTTAATAGCGTTCTTAGCGATCGGCCGCTTACCGCGCGAAGAAACTACCGAACCCCTGGACTGACTAACGAATCGCGGGACTAGAAATAACGCGCCAACTCTATTTGTAAGTAATCGTCGCTGCGAATGAAGTACAGCGGATCGGTTGGATCGACATCCCAAAACAACCGCACTTCTGCTTCAAGTTTCCAACTTGCGCCCACACGCCGACTTGCCTCGACATTTAAAAACTTCGAACGCCCATCTAAATCCACCGATATGCCAGCGAGCACCGCCGTATCCTGCACATCATTAAACGCCAGACGCGCGCCGGTAAAGGCGTCGTTATTGAATGGTAATAGTGCATCCTTCCCTCTATCGTCAAAGTGATACTCGCCCAACACCCCGAGGTCCATTACCGTGTCCCGAATTCCGACAATAGTGTACTCAAAGCCGCCGACGGTGGCGTAATAAGTCTCCCCCTGACCGGACCGCCGTAGCCCCTCAAACTTAAACAACCAATTACCCTTGGTTGCCTGAACGTCGGTAGCCGTTTGGTGGATGATGTCGTAATGCGGTGCTAACACGAGCTCTTGTGAGTTCGTAAATTTCGGTTTAAATCTCGGATCTCGGCCCGTGCCCCAAAAATGATAGAGGCCCACATCGAAATCACCGATCGCGTGGGCGTAACGTACGGCCCAATCGACGTGTGTATTTTCTGCGGCCGAATCGTAGGTCGTGTTGCTCTTGTCAATTCTCAATCGCGGACGCAGCCTGCCTTTCACGCCAGGAAAGGTTCTCTCGCGAAATCCGAGCAAGGCGTACACATCGACCGTTCCCCAATCGCGGATAAATGCGACGTTGATCATCGGTTGGCCAAGCTTGTCTTCGTTATCGAAATTTTCAACCACATCGAACTGGTTGATCACATCGACGAGGTGATTCGACTCAGCGACGCCCCAATATTCTTTACGTACCCCAGCACGAAGTTCCCAACTGGCTGCCGATTTTATGTAACTGAATTCACGCAAGTCGAAATGCGTACGACTCGGATCGCCTTGATCCCAACGCGCAAACGGTACGACCAATAAGCTCTGATCACCATCGTCCCACTGCACGTAAAGTTCGGGTTGAATAGCGAAAGAGGCGTTCGCTTCGTGTTGCCTGGGGTAGGACGCATCATGAACAAAAAAGCGTGCTTCCGCAGAGTAAAACCCACTCACTTCCCAGGTCGCGCCATCCCCTGCACTACCGACGACCTCGTTGAAAAATGATCCCGCCCTTTCACCTAACGACGGCGTGCGCGCTTGGGCGACTTCGTATTCGTTTTTCGGGTGTAGATCGACCAACGGACGTTCTAAGGAATTTCTATTCGAGGCGAGCTGACTTCTAGGCTGGTTTGCTCTTGCCTTAGGCAGCGCGCGAATCGCACCACGACGCGGAGTCAACTTAAGTAGCAGGCGGTCGCCGTACTTCTCCATGGCGGGCAGGAGTAAATCGTGGGTCACGAGTTTTTCGGACAGATCGAGCACGATTCGCAAATCACCGTTTGAGCGACGCGCGTAGCGTAGACCCACAATCGGAGTACCAACGACGGCGGGGAGATTGAGATTGTTTGGTGTGCGGGTCTGGCTGAAATCAACGACTAATCGGTACGGCCCTTCCAACGTCGTGAGCTGGTAGCCGAGCGGTTCGCTCAAATCAAAAACAATCGAAGTCTCCGAGTCCGCTTGCCACATGCGGACCCCGGCTATTTCCGCCGCTCCAACTGCCGACGGCGCGACGAATACCAACATCGCAATGGAGAACAAATTACGCATAGTGATCTAATAAATACTTAAGATAGATCGAATATACCATTATTTGTTATTTATTAAAAAGTTATAGACTGATTGTGATAATTTAGATTAGAAGATAATTTTTCACCCTTCAGGCTCATTTGCAACCACTATCTGCGGATCCATGGAGGACTTAAGCTCATGAGCCGAAGTCGCGCGCACGAAAATCTGCCAGGACCGTGGCACGCGCAACCGACGGGCGATTCTTGACCCCGACCGAGGGTAGGAAAATCTTATACCTGTTCTAGTGGCCTTAAAGCGTGGACAAAGGTGTCTTCGATAAAGCGGAAGGTATCCGATACCTTGTGCCACAGGTTGAAAAACGCCATGCCACAGCACCGAACCAAACCGCCGAAGTGCGGCGGCGATTATTCGCGGAACGTGGCCTGCATAATCGCTATTTCCATAAACGGATATTCAAATGCGAGCCTAAGTGGCGTGCCTGTGACGAAGCGTTCAAGCGAGAAGGTGCACGGTCCAATAGGAGAGAGAGAAAAATCATCGCCGCTAACCGTGCGTGCGTATCGACACCTTCCTCCTTGCCGCACATAACGTTGCTTGTCGCGACGCCACGGAAGTTGAATTTGACCGATGCGTGGAAAACGTCTGCCGCTTGTCGATGGGGAGAATGGTGCGGGTAATATCCGCAATATTCGCGGAGAATATGTCCCCTATGTCTGGCAACAATCCACCTGGCCCAGTTTCAGCTGGGATGAGGGGTTTCGAAACGCCTTAGTGCATCCGCCACGGTCTGTTTGGGGGATCCAGCCAGCCGCGCTCGATCAATAGCTACAATGGACCCTGATCTTCAGCTATTTTATCGGCATCCATGTAGGTCGGGGCCGGCTTGCGAATTAGCAGCTCGGCAGGAATGTCGAGGCCCTCCTGCAGCGCGCGAATCATCGGAAGCGTGAGTGGCCGTTTGCGACTAAGAACCTCTGGAGCGCGGTTCTTACCGCCGAGATAAGAAGCAATGTCTTTTTGCCGCAGACCTTGCTGTTGCATCCGAAATACAATCGCGTCGATCGGATCGGGCGCCTCTATAACAAACCGCTCACGCTCGTAGTCTTCAACGAGTTTAGCGAGCAATTCCAAACGTCGCCCGGCGGCCGTGTCGATATCCGGATCGGCCACAACAAGTCGTTCCACCTCAGCGAGGTAGGATCGATGCTCGTCGTCAGTCTTTAAGTGTGCTTCCATTCGAGCCACGATGGATCGTCGCGAAAATCGACGGCACCTGAGTGCGCCTTTGTTAGCGTCCCGATCGCGCGGCCGTTTAGAAATATGTTCAATGGTTTGGCTGTATGCGGCCGGGCCATCAGAAGACATTCTCGATATCATCCGCCGCACCCTGTCTGCGTTCGTCGATAACAATTTCGAGACCTAAAGCCGCGATGGTATCCAGAACCGTGCGGATTTGAGTGCCCGGCTCACCAGCTTCCAATTTTGAAATCGTCGCTTGGCGCAGTCCGACCTTCTCGCCCAGCGATGCTTGGGTGAGCCCTTGTTTTTTTCGTTCTCGGCGAATGATGGCGCCAAGCTGGTCGATTGTTCTTGCGGTCTGCTTCATGCTCGGAATATTCGGAGGTGCGTATAATTTATTGATATACTGACTAGCGTATAAAATTAATTCATCCGCACTAGCGTATATCAAGATCGATTTGCAAGTTGTACCGATAACCGTTTTTAAGCGTTTTCCAAAGCCCCTTCAATCGACAAGAGCCTCATGCGCGACATCCAACGCCAGGCCGCGTTCCTAGTCGTTCCTAACCCGCATCAATTTTAGCGAGCGCAGCCTTCGCTTCCTCGATCCCACGAAACTCAACATTCGCATCGATCGCCTGGCTCAGGTTATCTTTGGCTAAGACTTGGTTTCCCTGCGCGACATAA
>CAWLAW010000167.1:0-6629 GCA_963854885.1 Gammaproteobacteria bacterium
CAAGAGACCACACAGTGCTTTGGGCTACCGCCCGCCAGCCCCGGAAACCATCGTTCCGATGGTAGACAGGCCGGTCATGCACTAACATTTAAACTGGACCACTCAATGGGGGACGACCATAACCTCCCAAATTTCTGAATCTGGAAATCCTCGAAAAAAGTTTAGCTCTCTTACGTAATCGAACTTTTCTTGGAATGAAATACCATTCTGGGGACGCTCAAGATGAGAAAAAAACGTACTCAATTCTGACGCGAAATCGAGTCCGGTTCGATAGCGGCGTTCTGGAGATTTTTCTAGCGCCTTGAAAACGATTTTTTCGAGAACTTCCGGCGTTGTGCTCTGAAAATTCCTCATTGGAAAAGGTTCTTCGTTAATTACCTTATGGATCAAACTAGAAAAGCTTTCACCGCCGAATGGATGATGTCCCGTGAACATTTCGTAAGCCACGATGCCGAGCGAGAATAAATCGGTTTGATTCGTGATCGTGTCCTCTTGAACTTGTTCGGGGGACATATATCTAGGTGAACCGACAAACCCCATCGGCATGGTCTGCGTCATATCCGTACGTGCAATATGCGCGATGCTGAAATCAGCAATTTTCACATCCATGTCTGCAGTTAGGAGAATGTTGGTCGGCTTAATGTCACGATGAATTACGCCTTGCTTATGTGCGTAATCCAAGGCCTGGGCACACTTGAAAATTATTTCGGCTGCTTGATTGACCGATAACAGGTTTTCGGCACGGCAATAGTCTTTTAATGTCGTACCATCCGCCACTAACTCCATGACGATGTAACATTTATCGCCGTCGACTCCAGCGTCAAAAATATCGAGAATATTAGGATGACGTAGCATGCCGGCGGTGTGGGCTTCATTGAAAAACATTTTTCGAAACCGCTCGCCAGATGTCTTATCTTGCAAGGCATCCGCCAGTGCCACCTTTACGGCCACGGAACGGTCGATGTAGGGGTCGTAGGCCTCGAAAACTGCACCCATGCTGCCGCGACCGACTTCTTTGGCGATCTCGTATTTGCCTAGCTTTTTCGGCATTGCTGAACTCATAGAAATTTAGTCCGCCCGCCACTAAATGGGTGTTTTTGAAAGAAAGGATAGGGATCCAACCGGCTATGCCCGCCATTATGCAGCCGTTATTAATATAGTCTAGATAGCGGCATGCAATTGCAAGTCGAGGTAAACGCTTTCCCGGCAATTACCGTACGACAGCATAGCGAATTAATTGGAACCATCGAGTGGTGAGCGCCATGTCGTTCCGGTTCTCGATTGGTTACAATGGGAACCTGATCACGAGCATTTACAATCCTTCGAAAACCGCGCCATCGTTATCTCGACTCACCGACCGAACGCAAGGCAACTATGCAGCCGAAACTAGTCTTCGCAATTCTAATCATATTGGTCGCGTTTGGTGGAGGTGTGATGCTTGCCAACCAACAAAATCCGCGCCAGTCTGACGTCAATATTCCCGGGTTTTTATGGCTGGATCCTCCGACCATCGATTCCTTCGTCTTAAGCAATTCCGATGGGTCGGAGTTCACCGAAGCACAAATGGCGGAACACTGGACCCTGGTTGTTTTTGGTTTTACGAATTGTCCTGATATCTGCCCGACGACAATGGCAACGTTAAATCAGCTGCATGAGAAATTGATCGAAGATCCCCGTTTATCCGAAGATCTTCAAGTCGTGTTTGTCTCGGTTGATCCTGAGCGTGATTCCCACGAAATACTCGGCGACTATGTTCATTACTTCGATCCGTCGTTCGTCGGGGTCACGGGAGATGACGAATCACTGCGTCGATTCGCGAAACAATTTAGCACCTTATTTATGAAAGTAGACACCGCAGGGGTTCCGGGCTATTCAATGAACCATTCTGCATCCGTACTACTAGTTGACCCTGCGCTACGCTTTGTCAGCGTCTTTTCACTACCGCACGAAATCGAGGATATGCGTGAACGCCTTCTACAGATCGTTACTTTTATCGAAGCGGCTGGGTAGTGAGAACGGTGCTCGCAAATATCGTCATGGCTTTCACATTGTTGCATTGCCAAAGTGGCTATTCGTGCACCGCTCTTTTTGTCACCGACGCATGGATCCGCGAACCCCCGCCGATGGCAAAAATCGCGGCCGGATATTTTGCCATTGAAAATCGATCGGATCGCGAATTAACCGTGACGGCACTGAGTAGCAATTGCTGCGAGCGAATTGAGATGCATCGCACTATCCTAACGGGTGATCGCGCGTCGATGTCGCCGATAGATGAATTGACGATTCCACCTCATGACACCGTTAAATTCTCACCCGGTGGATCGCATCTAATGCTCATCCATCCCCGCATCGCGATGGGCCAGGGAAAATTAGTCGACATTGAATTTCAATGTGTCGACGGCGCGGTATCGCAGACATCATTCGAAATTGTCACGGTTCGATAGCCAATTTGACTATGGCTGGGCGAAGATGAAATTTTTGGATTGGTTGCTTACGGTGCCCCAATACATCGCGCCTCAGCGCAGTTTGTCTAAATTAGTCTGGAGACTCAGCAGACTCAAGCATAAAACCCTGAAAAGTATTTTTATTCGGTTCTTCCGAGTGGCCTATAACGTCGATTTAGCCGAGGCCATTCGGCAAGAGAACGATGATTATGAATCTTTCAACGATTTTTTTACTCGCGAATTACTTCCCGAAGCGCGCCCTGCACCGCCAAATGACCGGGCCATACTCAGTCCGGCAGATGGTGTAGTTAGTCAGATAGGGCAGGTTCGAAATAAAAGTCTCGTACAAGCGAAAGGACGCAATTACTCGCTTGAGGCGTTGTTAGCCGATGATCGCGAACTCGCGAAAAAATTCACGGGCGGAAATTTCGCAACGATTTATCTTGCCCCGCATAATTACCATCGCGTTCATGCGCCGATCGCGGGCACCGTTGAAAAAGTCCGCTACGTCCCCGGAAAACTATTTTCAGTAAATAATCGCACTGCTAGATGCGTGGATAATTTATTCGCTCGAAACGAGCGAATTATCGTCGAGCTGTCGACAGAGATTGGTAGCGTCGCAGTCATATTGGTCGGCGCCATGTTAGTTGCGTCGATGGATGTTGTTGGCTGCAAGGTCGCAACAGAGATTCAGCGTAATGGGGGGAGTCGTCGACCATTCGATGTGCCAACGCTGTCAGCATTTTCCAAATTCAAAAGCGGTGAGGAATTAGGCAGATTCAATATGGGCTCGACCGTAATTCTCTTGTTCGAGCCCGGCCGCATTGCCTGGGATAAGTCTCTGGAACATTCAAGCAAAGTACAAATTCGCCAATCGATCGGTTCGCGGGTGGCGTGATCGGTAATCGGAAAATTTCACTAATTCCCAGTAAACGCCTGAATGCCGGTTTGTGCGCGCCCTAGAATTAGCGCATGAACGTCGTTTGTTCCCTCATAGGTATTAACCGATTCCAGATTAAGCATATGACGAATCACGTGATATTCGTCCGAAATACCATTCCCGCCGTGCATATCGCGCGCGCTTCGCGCGATGTCGAGCGCTTTTGCCGCGTTATTACGCTTAATTAACGAGATCATCTCCGCCGCCGCCTCACCGCGTTCAATTAACCGACCGACGCGCAACGATGCATTCAGCCCTAATGCGATTTCCGTTTGCATATCTGCGAGCTTCTTCTGCACCAACTGATTCGCAGCTAAGGGGCGACCGAACTGTGACCGCCCTATCGTATAATCGCGGGCCGCATGCCAGCATGCTTCGGCTGCGCCCATTGCACCCCAAGATATTCCGAAGCGAGCGCTGTTCAAGCATCCAAACGGCCCACTTAATCCGCGCGCATTTGGCAGTCTATTTGCTTCCGGCACAAAGACTTGATCCATCACGATCTCACCAGTCGTTGATGCTCGCATCGAGAACTTTCCGTCTATTTTCGGTGTCGAGAGTCCGTCCATCTCTCGTTCGAGGATGAATCCTCGTATCACGCCTTCGTCGTCCTTAGCCCAGACGACAAAAACGTCCGCGATTGGTGAATTAGATATCCACATTTTGTTGCCGTGAAGCGTATAACCGCCGTCGACAGTCGTTGCCCGAGTTTTCATGGAGCCCGCATCGGAGCCGTGATCCGGTTCCGTTAATCCGAAACATCCGATCCACTCGCCAGTTGCAAGCTTAGGTAGGAATTTCTCTCGCTGATCTTCATCGCCGTAAGCGTAAATCGGTTGCATCACGAGCGATGATTGAACACTCGCTGCCGATCGGTATCCGGAATCAACTCGTTCTATTTCGCGCGCGATTAATCCGTAGCACACATACCCTAAACCGGCACAGCCGTACTTTTCTGGTAACGTCGCTCCGAGTAGCCCTAAGCTTCCCAGTTCACGGAAAATTTCGCGATCAAAGGTCTCATTGCGAAAATCTTCGATCACCCGAGGTAATAGTTTTTCCTGCGCATACTTTCTTGCGGTTTGTTGAACAATGCGTTCTTCATCAGATAATTCGCTATCTAATAAAAACGGATCTTCCCAGTTAAATGGTTTATTCATGATTTATGCTGTTAACACCTCGAATACGGAGTGGATTACTAGGTGGTTCGACAAAATCGGGAGAGTTGATGGACTATCAAACAACTTTCAATTTGGCCTTGTCTCCGCCGCCCTGGATTCGCTGCGAGTAACCGTCGCGACTTTGGGGGATTTTTCGCTCTAGGATCCGTGCAGCAATAACAGTGCGTAGTATCTGTGCCGTACCACCGCCGATAGTAAACATTCGCGCATCGCGAACGATCCGCTCCATTGGTGTGTTTCGCGAGTATCCCTTCGCGCCAAATAATTGCAGCGCATCGTTCGTCACTTTGATGGCCATTTCCGAGGCGAACAATTTCGCTTGCGCGGCTGCGTTGGCGTCAGGGAATGGCGATCCATTCGCCCCTGTCGAGCGCGCCGCGCTATAGATCATCAATCGCGCTGCCTCGAGTTGTGTACTCATGTCAGCGAGCATCCATTGCAAGCCCTGAAATTCAGCAATTGGACGGCCAAATTGCTCGCGCTCTAAAGTGTATGCTCGGCCTCGCTCGTAGGCTCCTGCGGCTAATCCGAGCGCTACCATGGCGGCGCCGACACGCTGCGCGTTGTAGGCATTCATCAAGTCTGCAAATCCGCGCTTAAATCCCGACGGCGGCAGCAACACGCGCGATTCATCTACTGCTAAATCGTTAAACAGGACCTCGGTTTCGGGGATGCCGCGCAATCCCATTGTTGGTTCGCGCTTGCCGATTTCGAGTCCCTCATCCTCATCACGAATCGCAATAAAACCGCCGATGCCGCAATCGCCGCCCATTTCATCAAAAACTCGCGCGAATATAAGGTGAAATTTTGAAACACCGCCGCCCGTTATCCAGTGCTTCTTGCCATTCAAGACGTACCCAGTGCCGTGTTTGTCGGCGCGAGTTGTCATCTCCGTCGCCGCACTACCGGCGTTGGGTTCGGTGATACAGATCGCGGGCTTATCCCCGGCGAGTACAAACTCCGCAGCTAATCGACGCTGGCTTTCCGTGCCATAGTGCATCACCGCAGAAATTGCACCCATATTCGCTTCAACGCTAATTCTCCCGGTAACGCCACAAACCTTCGCCATTTCTTCGATAACGATGGTGGCATCGAGGAAGCTCAGACCTGCCCCGCCGTACGCTTTGGGGATAGTCATACCCATGAAACCGGCTTCGTTCAGCGCGCTGACATTGTCCCATGGATATTGTTCATCGCGATCGACATCTGCCGATCGCGGTTCAATGACTCGCGTGGCTAAATCGCGAGCTCGTTCCTGTAATTCAAGTTGTGAGGACGTCAATCCGTAATACATATCGCGCTCCCGTTACTAAACGCACTGGGCACGTAATGCCGCAGTATTCGCCTCTTCCGTCTTACCCGCCGCGTGTAATACTTGCGCGTACTTCTTCCAGCCGCCGACACTTTGAGGTCTTAAAGTTAATCGCTGGGACAACAACGTTCGCGACATGTCATATAGTTTTGCGCCGATCGTCGCGTCAACTAGAATTTGGGTGAAAATGTCGCGCTGTGCATGGCTACCACCGACGTCCGTCCATTTGTCCCGTAGCGGCCATAATATCCGCACTGCCTCGTCAAAGTTACCTTCTTCGAATGCAATCATTCCTTCGCACATGGGAATTATGAGTCGATTCGTTATCGAAGCGGAATAATTGTCCGGCGTTGCCGCAAATGCTGTCAGCGACGCCAAGTATTTATCCAGGGCTGCCCGATTGCTCGTCGCCGCCAACGTAAGACAACTGTGCAAATCTGTAAATGACAGAACGTGATCCCCAATTTGCTTCTCAGCGTATTCAGCTAGCCCTTCCCAGCGCGGTCCGACATTCACCCCCTGGAGCTCCAAACGCTTAAGCAGCGATGCGCCGTTTTGGATATCGAGAAAAAATTCAGTGTTCGACGTAATAATCAGGTCGTCGTACGTTTTGAGAACAAAATCGTAGTCGCCTTTCTCTAAAGCAAACAATGCGAGATGCCACCAATTGTGCCCTTGAAACGGGTTTCGATCCGCCCATAATTCCGGATCGCGTTCAATTAAAGTAATCCCTTCGTCGAGCCGCCCCTGCA
>CAWLAW010000168.1:0-6610 GCA_963854885.1 Gammaproteobacteria bacterium
GATATAACGGCAATTTACGAAGGCGCCCCAAGAGCCTCAGATGACTTACCGATCGACATTAAGATCGAAGGTTGTGCGGCGCTGGTCGCCGGAGTGCGCGGATTAATGACCGGCGCCCAATCTATTCACCAGGGATATATGCCAGAAATCGAACTCACGAGTGCAACAACTGCGACCGGTATCTGGTCGATGTACGACCAGGTGCGCTTACCAACTTGCATCTTCGAAGGCTGGGGCCACTACCATGAGGAATATGTAAAAGAGAACGGCGAGTGGAAAATTAAATCGATCCACCTCACCCGTTTGCACACAGAAGAAAATTGGATTTAGGATCTGACGATAAAACCTGAAGCGTTCGTTCGACGAGCTTGGGTCGATACTAGCGTCGAACGGCGGCTGGTTACTTTGATGAATAGAACGGAATCGCGTGTCGAGTTTCGATGACCGTGTCGCAGCTGGGAGCTACTGGGTCGCGCCCGTCGATGGGGAGAAATTGTAAATGCCCATCAGGCTGCCACCCATTAGCGCCGCGCGCTCCGATTCCGATAACTGATCAGAGCGGCGAAATGCGTCGACGCCTTGTTTGTAGGTCAAAATCTCAATCGCACGCGTCCAGTCCGTACCCCAAAGACAACGTTCGAATCCAAATGCTGTAAAAATCTTGTGCAGCGGTGCCCATAAATCAAGGTAGGGAAACGGTTGAATAGACAGCGTGCAAGCGCCGGATATTTTTATCGCTACGTTGTCGAACGCGGCCAAGCTAACAACAGCACTAAGATCGCCAAACGGTTCTTTAGGCGCTGGCGGTTCGAAGGGTTGAGACAGTCCTAGGTGGTCCAGCACGAGCTGTGTATTGGGATGGTTTGCGGCGAGTTCGGCAAATAAATCTAACCGACCCCAACACATCACGTTAACCGGGAGTCCGCAGGCCCCAGCAGCTGCCAGAATTGCGTTTAAGCCGGCATCGTCGGCACTAGGCGCCGTCGCTGGGTCCATCAGTACAACCCGTGCGCCGACCGCGCCCGGCTCGCGTGCCCATTCGGCAACATCCTCGGCCACGGACGGTTGACTATGATCGAACGGCTTCACCAGGCCGAACCTGCCCGGATGTCGTGCGAAAACCTCTATGGCATAACTCGCGTCATAACGATACATGGTCCACGGCGACACAAGTATCGCGCCATCGACCCCAACCGCGTCCATCGCCGCGACCATGTCATCGCCGGTGACCTCGGCTGGGCCGTGGAGCTTTCCGACCCATCGTCGAGCTGGGTGATCGCGTTCGTACGCATGAACTTGTGAATCGATAGTCGGGGTATTGTCTAATCCGGATTTCATCGGTCTATCCTGCATTTAGGCGGCCCTGCTCGCAAGTAAAATCGCGACTTCTTGCTCCGAATTTTCATGCCTGGATAGTATACCGCTCGATCGTGTGGTAAAAAGTGACCATGCCAAGAACCCCATCGGGTGAGACACGCGCGAAAATTCACGACTACGTGTGCGAACGAATATTGCTTGGTTCGCCACCGTCGATTCGTGAGGTGCAGCAACGCTTCGGTTTTAAGTCCACAGCAACGGTGCGCGAACATTTAAATGCACTGGTTAATTCGGGCGCATTAGAGCAGGAGTCGGGCAAAGATCGGGGTTATCGGGTACCGGGCGCGTTTGTCCCAGCAGTCGTGCCGATTTTAGGACAGGTGCGTGCAGGCAGTTTGGCTGAAGCAATCGAGCTCGCCGACGGCTACGTCGCAGTTCAAGCCGAGGTCGCAGAAACAACTTTCGCATTGCGTGTGATCGGCGAAAGCATGAGCGGCATCGACATCCATGACGGAGACATTGTATTGGTCGATCGCGCGAGCCGGATTAATCCAGGTGATGTTGTTGTTGCACGTGTCGGGGACGAGGCCACGATCAAAACATTTCGACGAGATAAAAATCGAATAATTTTGCACGCTGAAAATCCCGATTTCCAAGATATAGTGCCCGATCGAAGTGGGCCTGATTTCGAAATTCTCGGTAGAGTATATGAGGTTCGCCGGCAACTATGACGACTGTTTGCAACGACCCATTCGCGGCCTTAAATGGCTCTCAACGCAGCGCTGCGACGTTCGGCGCGCGCGACGCCGAGGGCGCATGGAAAAGCGATCCGCTACTCATTATTGCGGGCGCAGGTACCGGTAAAACTACGACGCTTGCGCACCGGGTCGCTCATTTATGTTTAAACGGCGTCGACGCAGAGCGGATCATGTTGTTGACGTTTACGCGCCTCGCCGCTAGGGAAATGGTGCAGCGCTCGCAGAAAATGCTCGCCCAGGCGATGCAATCAGACCAATCGAAGGGCTCAATCGGACGCCAGGTTAAAATCGATTGGGTCGGGACATTTCACGCAGTTGGCGCGCGCTTTATTCGTCATTACCATGAGACTCTTGGGCTTGATGAATCGTTCAGCGTGCTCGACCGAGGCGACTCCGTCGATATTTTAGATTTTGAGCGGCAATCGCTCGGTTTCCACAAAAGCAAAGATCGGTTTCCACAAAAAGCGGCGTGTTTGGACATTTATTCACGTACCGTCAATGCGCAATGCACCCTTAAGGAGACGCTCAGCGACTATTTTCCGCATTTCGAGCAATGGCATGACCAGCTCAAAACCTTGTTTGCTGCCTACGTTGATAGAAAGCTGAAACAGCAAACATTGGACTACGATGATTTACTTTTGTACTGGTACTACCTCGTCGAAGATCCGCGCATTGCGCAAGATATTAGTCAGCATTTCGATCACCTTTTGGTCGATGAATACCAAGATACGAACCGCCTTCAAGCTGCCGTGATCAATCGCATTTGCCCGCACGGCCGTGGTCTGACGGTTGTCGGCGACGATGCTCAATCAATTTATAGTTTCCGCGCTGCCGACGTCGAAAATATATTAAATTTCGAAACGCAGTTTCCGCGCGCCACGGTGATCAGGCTGGAAGACAACTACCGTTCGACACAAGAAATACTCGACGCGTCGAATATCTTAATGTCGGAAGCAAAGGCGTCGTACCCGAAAGCGTTACAAGCTGCCCGCGGGGCGGGTCAGCGTCCGTTATTGGTAACAGTGGAAGACGAACGTGAAGAGGCGTTGTACTTGTGCGATCAAATCCTCGAACGTCGCGAACAGGGTGTGCGCTTGTGGCATCAAGCGGTTTTATTTCGCAACTCTCGACACACCATGCATCTCGAAGTCGAGCTCGGTAAGCGCGACATTCCGTATGTGAAATATGGCGGACTAAAATATATGGAATCCGCACATGTGAAAGACGTGATGTCGGTTTTAGCTTGGGCCGACAACCCGAAAAACGATTTAGCTGGGTTTCGAGTGCTACAAATTCTTGAAGGGATTGGGCCGGCGACTGCGCGCAAAGCATGTGAACATTTGTCTGCGCATAACGCCAATTTCGAGTCGCTTAACGGCGTAAGCGGAATCCCTTCCGGGTCTCGAGCTCAATGGGAGTCCGTCGCGGGCTTAATGCAAGCGCTAACAACGGGATCTTGGCCGGGCCAGTTGGAACAGGTGACCAGTTGGTACCAACCGCATTTAGAACGACTTCACGACAATGCGTTCCCGCGAGAAGGGGACCTCGAACAATTGCTGCAATTGAGCAACGATTATGCCAGCCGTCGCTCGTTTTTAACCGAACTCACGCTCGACCCGCCGAGTGGCAGTGGTGACCTCTCGGTGACACCCCATATCGATGAGGATTACTTAATTCTATCCACTGTGCATTCTGCTAAAGGACAGGAGTGGGACACTGTCTATGTGCAACATTTCAGTGACGGCACATTCCCAAACGAATTTGCAGCTGGCAACCCGGAAAAACTGGAGGAGGAACGACGCCTGGCTTACGTTGCGTTAACCCGGGCGAAAAATCGCCTCGTGCTAGTGAACCCGTTTAAGTATTTTGTTCCCGAGCAGCAGAAATACGGCGACAAGCATGTCTACGGTACAAAAAGCCGCTTCTTGACCGATCCGGTGTTAGGGACGCTAGATCAAACGCATTGGTCAAGCCGGTCTGAACCGTCTACGCGTTGGGATCCGAACGTGCGGGTGGATTTGAAAAACCGTGCCAGAGCCATGTGGAACTAAGCACGCGATACCATGCTCTTGAATCGGAAATCGCACATTCGAACACCGATAAATCGATTCTTGATATTCTCAGGCTCTACACTGAGTTGACCTCGTATAACTTGCTGATCATATTCCGCTGGACACGATGAACGCGCAGCTACGAAAATTGACACTGCGTGGTACGGACGCTTGCTTATTTCAGCAGGAAAATAAGAGGATCGTAAGCGTGAGTAACAACTAAAAGACCCTCGGGAGCGAATCGGATGAAACTAACAACGTTAACCGTGTTAGCGGTTGACGTAGCTTTTTTTGCCGCAGGATGCAGTAAAGACGAAGCGGGCGACGCAGGCGCGAAAATGAAAGCAGCTGGTGAGGCGATGAAAGAATCATCGTCTGCGGCGATGGACTCGGCGAAAGAAACTGCCAGCGCGGCGGCGCAAGCCACATCGGAGGCAGCAAGTGCTGCGGCAGATAGCGTCAGCGAAGCCGCTGCCTCAGCAACGGACGGTGCTGGCGACATGGCCTCCGGTGCAGCAGATAGCATGGAAGCCGCCGCAGACGGCGCGGCCGATATGGCCGGCGATGCTGGTGCCGAAGCCGAAGCCGTAGGCGACGCAGCTTCGTCGTTGATGGATAAAGTGAAAGAAGTCGCGCAAGACGTTGTCGATGAAAAAGGTGACGAGGCCATGGACATGGCGACAGACAAAGCGAAGGAAATGTTAAAACCTTAGCGCGAAAGCAGTTCGACGAAACAGGTTCGCTCAAGCCGGATAATAAACCTGAGCTTGGGCGATACCTGCAGCTTTTGATAATTTGGGCTATCGCGACACGGGTTGCCCAAATCCTGCGGCATCCGCCTGCTAATCAGCGAGCGGGATCTCCTAGAATGAAGGTGAACCCACCAGCGAATTCGTCTGACGTTGGGGCGCCGCTCGTATTGAACTGGCCCGATCCGACTACGTACTTTTGATTGGGGCCACCAAACGTAAAGTGATCGTGTCCAAACACGCAACCCGTGCAAGCCCCAGTACCGCCAATTAAATCACCGCTATAGTTAATCTTGTTTTGCACACCAATCGGGCCCGGTCCCATAGCGCCGAACACATTAACCGTTGTCGAGGCAAACGGTAGAATGTGAGCTGCCGTCAATGCCCCCGTGCCGAAATCGACGGTAAGCGAATGCGTCGAGCCGACGGCAGTTTCCAGAGTTCCCCCGCCCGTTCCTGAATTCATAGTCGGGGTCGTCCCACCGCCAAACACCGTATAGTTGCCGAGCCCCGAAACCGGTATCGGAGTCGCCGGAGCGTCCAACTTAATCAAGTGAGCGTCGCCAATATCGGACATCCGTTGTGGATGCGAAAAGTTGTGATTCGCCGACCAACGTACCCACGATGCGCCGATCGATGGCATGCTGCCTTCCTCGACTACGGTGGCCGTGCCGGAAGAAAATGAGCACATCTGTGTACAGACAAAATCTGCCGTGGTAGCCGTAAATGAATCGACATTCGAATCGATTGCGCTTGCAACCACAGTGGTACCGTTGACGATAGAGTCTGCACCGTTACTATTGGTCCCAGATCCCGTATCAATAAAAGCGTGCGCCCAAGCAAAATAGGCACCTGACGGCAAGGCGACGGGCGTCCCGGTCGTCGATGTTGTCGTCGTCGTATTTGAATTGGTTAATCCAAATCCGGCCGTGCCTATAATATCGTATGGTTGCATGCTCGACATATCGATTACGTAGCCGAGGCCGGCCGCTAGCGGTGCGTCGTCAGCGTTCGCGGTCGAGAAAAACCCGTCCAACGTTACCGGATAGCTTCCGCCGCCAGAAGTCGCGGTAACCATGTTTTCAGTAAAGAATTTAGGCTGAGTACTTTGCAAGTTTCCGTTGACATTAAATATGCTTGGGCCGTGCTCGACAGTCATGTTTAGCGATCCGTTGCCGAGGCCGAAGTCCCATTGAATTTGTCCTGACGTTACGCCAAGTCCAATACTCGATCCGTCCGTCGCGGTGGAATACGTGCCGCCGGTGAATGCGTAATCCGCGGTTCCGCCAGTTGGGATCACTCCAGGGTCCTGGCCGAATATGAAATGCTCGCTTTGAAAATTGCTCAGATTAACGAGCGAACTAAGGACCTGTGCCGTATCGAGAAACGCCGCGATTTCGAGTATGTAGCCGTCAGTAAATCGGCCTTTGACGAGTAAGTTGTCTGACGTTGGTCCAAAATCCTCGACTGCGACAGACGCTGGATTAGAGTTCAACATATCGATGTCGTTGGCATCCACAGCGCCGTTAAGAAGATTACCGAATCTCACAACTTCGGGATCCGGGAAGGCGTTGAGCGCGGCGCTCAGGGCAGTAAAATTAATTGTGGCTATCGAAACATCGTGCTCTTCACCGCCGTCGCCAAATGCGATCCCGCCAATCGGAGAGCCTGCAAACAGGACAACAGCCAATTCGTCTTCAACGTCGGATCGCCCGGGCGAACCTTGAAACGCACC
>CAWLAW010000169.1:0-6588 GCA_963854885.1 Gammaproteobacteria bacterium
GCAGCGGATTGGCAATGATCGATTACCAAGTGATTATGCTGACGCATCGCGTTGAACGCCTGTACTTCATTGAGCAGGTATTTACACTGTGTCGAACTTTCCATGTCGGCAATGAGCAGGAAGCCACGTTCACGCGCAGGTGAGGACAATTCTTTAAAAGGTTTCATAGGGCCGTGATCGTAAGGGAGGCAATTTAACTTGCTAATCTATTCTCTATCCGACGTTTCCAATCAACGCTTTGGCAGTTTTAACCAACACGTCGAAACGGGGATCGAAATTTGGCAGTATCATAATTTGGTTCAACCCGGCGCCGCGAAGGTCGGTCAACCGTTCGAGAATTTGGTCTCGAGTGCCAATCATCGAACTAGCGCGTAATACCGGTTCCGTTAGAAACCGTTCTTCCTCAGGTATTACCCAACAACTATGCCCTTGGTGGATGCGCTGATGCCGTTTTTCCGCCGGAAAGTCATCAAGTAACGCGCAGTAATCGCGCCACACATCGCGCGCCCAATTGGGTGGCTGTTTGCCGAAATTGCGAAACTGATCGTAAGCATAATGCAGAGCAGACATTGCCATCGCGCCGCATTCACGTTTAACGCGCTCAGAATTGATCTTCTCACCGTCCTCCAAGATCACAATCGCCGTAAGGGCTGTCATGTAGAAGGCATTTCGATCGATGATCCGATCGATGGTTTTCGCTCCGTCCTCGATCATGCCCCATAAATTCTCAAGCACCCCAGGGTTACGTAACGTCGCCAAAACCGCGCCGTCGCCATGTTTTCCAGCCAGACCTAACGAACGCGGCGCAAAACCCGATATATATAAAGGGATGTCGTCGTCAAAATTTACGAAACCCTTGTCGGGCATAATATGGCGGATCGCTTTACCTTCGAAGTGGGATTCTGCGCCACGGAGTAAGGGTTTTAACGTGTCGAGGTACTCGTCGAACTGATTGATCTTGTGCGGCGCTTTACCCATCACGCGCATCGCCGTATTGCCGGTTCCGATGCCAAAAAATGTTCGTCCCGGTGCGAGCGCGTTAATTGTCGCGATGCCGGCAGCATTCACTGGTGCAGATCGGGTACCCGAAACCGCGACCCCGGTGCCCAGTTTGATCGTCGAGGTGCGATACGCCGCTAATGCGAGGGCCGCATAGCAGTCTGACCAAATCATTTGCGAGTCGGCGAGCCAGGCGTGGCTATAGCCGAGCTCCTCGGCGCGCACAATGTAGTCCGTGTCACCAACGTGTGAGGCCACACAAATTCCGAAATCCATTGTTTGCCCTCCGACAAAGTACTCGATAATCCTTATCGCCGATTCATTTTCACTCGACGTTCCACGGCATCGCTGCAAGCGATACACTGCCATTCTCGCATAAGCATGGAAACTAAGTAGATGGGGAAAATAAACGTAGACTCGACCTTGGACGAACTCGAAGAAGGATCGTTACCGAATTGGATTGCGGACCACTTAAACGAGTACCAGCAATCGGGTGGTGACAAGGGACATTTCTGGGATGCGAGAGAAGTCGGCGGCACGGCCAAGCAAGCATGCTTACTGCTTAAGACAATTGGTCGACGCAGCGGTAAATCCTATAACCATCCATTAATTTACGGGATGGACGGTAACAATTACCTCATTGTTGGATCAAAAGGTGGGGCTGACACCCACCCGAGCTGGTACTTCAACCTGCTAGCAAACCCAGAGGTAGAGCTACACGTGGGTAAGGAAAAGTTCGCGGCCGTTGCCCGACTTGCAGAGGATCAGGAGCACACTAGATTGTGGTCGCTTATGATTAAGGTATTTCCGCCTTACATCGACTACCAAAAGAAGACCTCTCGCCCAATCTCGATATTCGTACTTGAACGCCAATAGGCGTTTGTGCGCCGATAATCGCCGCAGCTGTTAGCCCGGCAGTGAAACAATACCGGTCTCGCCGTTGACTTCGATTAAGCTGCCGTCGGCGATCAAGCTCATCGCATTTGGGAGTTGCACGGCCGGTAACCCGTACTCCCGCGATAAACACGATCCATGCGCCAACAAGCCACCCGTCTCAAGCACAAGCCCACCAATGACTAGAAACGCCGGAGTCCATCCCGGATCGGTTGCCTGGCAGACGAGAATATCGCCTTGTTGAATGCGGCCAATGTCATCGAGACTTTTGATGACCCGCGCGGGCCCGCTAACTAATCCACGGCTGGTTCCCGTGCCGCGCAATTCGCCCTCGATGGCTGATTCCGCATCGCCTTCGTGCCCTAGATCGATACTTTGCCCGCACGAAATAAATGCGCGGGGAGTCACCTCTTTGCGATCGAAGCGATCGAAATTGTGCCGTCGGCCAGCGATCTTGGCACGGGTCAGTCGCGATACCGTGCCATCGTCCAAACGATCGTAAAGTTCCCGTTTGCTTAAGAAAAAGTAGTCGTCCTTTTCCTTCAACACGCCGCGCTCGATTAGCCGGCGATTAATTTCCAATAACGCTTTCTTTTTCGACCACGTTATCCTGTCGATATAATGTCGTTCATCATCACGAACCTGCAGAAAGCGATAAACGTGATGTAGCACAAGGGTAAACAGCTTTGCTTTCGCGAATCCGAAAGTTTGTCCGCGCAAGTTGTCGAGTACCTCGTCGATCGCCGACTCCCGGCGCACTCGCGTCGAATCTTCAGCGGTTTTGGGGCTCGTTGAAGTCGGTGAATTTAGAATCACTTTGAAAGCGTTGTAGTCGTTAGCGGGATTCTCGATCCGTCGCGGGAACCAAAAATCACGATCTGCCTGCCCTCTATGCCCGTGCTCAGACAGAAAGACTTCGTAACTTGCGCTAAACGTCTTACCGTCAGAATGCTGAGCTGCTTTGCTAAAGAAATCCGCCCCGGTATTTTCATTAAACAATTCCATTAAAGCGTCTGAATGACGGATCATTTGCGCCAAGTTCCACAACTGCTCGTTCTCGAGCAAGGTAATGGTTTGTTGTGGCAATCCGGTCAATAGATCGGCGTATGCCTGCTCATTCCTACCGCCGTACCAGCGCGCCAAAATGTCACCTAAAAGCAGTAAAAACCCAGGCGCATAGAGAAAGAACCCAGCCCACTGACGACGATTAAATTCTATAAAATAGGAAATTCTCGAATCGAGATAGACCTTTAACACCTCGTCATCAAGTTGGCGCAGTGACGTTTCGCTCAGACCGTTGGCATCAGCGGTTCGATTCTTTAGATCGTAGTACACCGTATCGATCCACTTCGATGGCCCCATGCCCTTCGCGCTCAATCGTGCGACGAGCTGCAAATACGCCGGCCATGAGAATGGCGCGTCGATTGTTTGCGTCCACCACGCCGGTGGAACTCGACCAAGCGCAGCAGGCGAACGCAGGAAACGGGGAATAAATTGCATCACTTCTCGGCGTTCCAACGACGCATTCCAATAGACTTCCGCATTCGAGTATTTGAATATCCGCTGCGTCGACTCATTCGTCAGGCCCATCACCGCCAATGCGCTTTGGTGACAGCGCGTTTGTCCTTCAGCGCGAATTGAATAGAAAAGAGGCGTTACAGCGCCAGTCCACCACTCGTCGGCGAACGCCCGAGACCAAACAGTTTCCTCATCGTCGGCTAGATCCTGCCAGCGATCGACCTGTTCATCCCATGCAAAATGAATTCCAGTTACATCTCGTGCTTGGAGGAGATAGAAATTGTTGTCCGCGTGTGCCCATTCGATGTCTTGTGGCATTCCGTCGTAGTGGCTCATGACTTGCCGACCCATAGCCGCCAATGATTTCACCTCAACCGCGCTCATACACATCGCATCTCGGCGCAACGCAGAATTTTCTCGGACGATCGTCCCGGATGCGGCATCCGGATCGCGAACGATCTCAGTTTGTTTGTCGCCGACAGTTTGTCGACGGATAGACTGCGCGACATTTGACACGACAATCTCGTCCGGAGTTACCGTGCCCGATACGACCGACTCACCCAAACCCCAGCTGGCGTTGATAACAGTTTCATCGGTTGCACCCGTCAACGGGTTCGCCGTAAACATCACGCCAGCGACTTCTGCTTCTATCATTACCTGAATAACCACGGCTAGTTCTGCAGCGGCGTGATCAAATTCCATTCGATGCCGGTACGCAGTAGCGCGAGCAGTCCAAAGCGATGCCCAACACTGCTTAATCGCGGCGAATAATTCGCGCTCACCGCGTACATCGAGGAAAGTATCATGCAGTCCAGCGAACGACGCTTCGGCCGTATCTTCGGCAGTTCCCGAAGAACGCACCGCAACATAGGCATCGTCCGCCCCAAGCTTTCGATACCCCTCTGCAATCGATCGCTCAATGGGTATCGGAAAATCGAATTTATCGAAAGACGCTCGCAGCTTTGACGTCGCAGCCTCAAGGGCGTCAATGTCATCGTAGTTCAATGTCGATGTTGATTCCTCAATGAGCCGTTCGATACCGGTACTCTCAACGAACTTTCGATAGTGGTGCGTTGGAACGACGAATGCAGGCGGAACGGGTAAGTTAGCGGCCGCCAAGTGTCCGAGATTCAAGCCTTTTCCGCCAACCTTCGAACGTTGTCGAATCTCTTGATCGTCGAGCCAGATTATACTTTTCAATCCATTCTCCTTTCGGGGATTCCGGTGAACTTGATCACCAAGTTCAATTCAATTTTTCGAATCCCGTCGTCGGTTTCGGCCTGTGGATCTTTGATGACGGCACTTCTGTCGCGAATAGTTTCACGATAACCGCGAGCGGCGCGACGTCTGGTGTGTTGGATGCGGTGCCGGGCGGATTCGCGCATACCGTCGAGGGATTTCTCGGCGTTTATGATCCAATGGGCATCTTATCGGTAATTGCGAGTGGCGAAGCAGTCGCCGGCGTTTGGCAATTCGATCACGCGCAAATCGCAACGTGCGCCCCTGTACCCTTGCCGGCCGGCATTATCCTATTGATGAGTGGTCTCGCCGGGTTATTTGGCTCGAGTTCGTTGCGCGGAAAATCGTCAATCCGATCGCGCGATCCTAAATAGGCATAACTCTCAGGGTTCGCTCGAACCGATCGGCTATTCGGCTAATAACTGAAGGCGAACTATCTTCGGTTCAGCATCCGGCATCGATGACAGAGTCGTCCATACATCGCCAGATTTCGGATCGATGGCGATATGTCGCGGGTACCCTGGCTCCGTAGGGAACGGGTAACTGACAGTTTTTCCGGTTTTCGCATCGAGTCGAATCATTGCGCTGCCGAGCGATGCGCCCGCCCATACATCGCCGGATCGCTGATCGACTGCAACATCGTAAATACCTATTGTCGCGCTACCGAAAGAATGCCGTTCGAAGGTTTCCGTTTTCGGATCGAATCGAGTAACGAAACCTGTATTGAATTCCGGGATCCATATCGATCCGTCCGGCCCAATCCCCGGGCGCCGGGGCCCAGAATTAGACTGCGGCATATCAAATAATTTGGCGGATTTATCGTTCGTGTCGAATCGAAAGATCTTATTTGCCGCCAGCATCGTGCCCCAGACGACATCTGATTTATCAATGAGCAACCCATAGAGCAACGGCAGCCCCTGCTGTTTAGTGAGATTCGCGCTCGGTAGTTTGTAAAGTGATAACTCTCCGCTTGTCGGATCGATACTACCGATCCGTTCTTGATCTGAAATGTAGTCGTTAAACCAAAGCTTACCGGTAGAATCAACTTCGATGCTGTGCGGATACATGCCGACGGGAAACGTTTCGATCGACCCGTCGTTCGGGTTTAAGCGCACCACCGATTGCGTGCCGCCAAGTAAGACCCAAAGCATACCGTTACTATCGAAACTCAATGCACGCACCTGCCCCATCACATCTGGTGTTTCATTAACCGGAAATGAGGTCGTTTCGCCGCTGTCCGGATCGAGCGCCCAAATGACATTGTTATAGAACGCCGTCACCCATACCCGTCCGTCCGGACCAATTGCAAGGTCGTGCGGCAACGAAGGCGTCTGCGCTACGGGGTACTCTGTGTAGCGTGCGCCTAGTACATCGCCAGATACCGGCGATTCAGGTTTCAAACTCGCGATTGTCTCTGCGCTTAAATTTTTCGCTAACCACGCAGCGTAATCTGCATCATTAAAGTCCGGCGGCGTTAATCCGTACACATCGATAGAACGCATTAAGGCGATTGCAGCCGCCCATTCTGCGGTTGTGCGCGGTGCGCCATTGAGCATAATTCGATCGTGAGGAATTTCGTGGCAGCTGGCGCAATTGAGTATAAACTCACGCCGCATATCACCATCAGGCAGGAGCTCCAGCCAATGAGAGCTCGCGAGGTTCTTAATGAAAGCGGGATCGTTTAGAACCGCAAAATCGTGACGACCCGGTTGCCCGCCATTTATCGAGGCGTCCTGCGGTGCAACGATTTTACCTGGCACCTTTACCGATACCACATAGTCGCCAACCGCTAGTCGGTCGATTCGATAATTACCATCGGCAGAAGCAAATACCGTCGTCGTGATCTTGCTCAGCGTGCTTGCTGCCGTCACCATCGCGCCGCGAACGGGTTGCCCGTCGGCCGTGATCGTGCCGTAAATAACGCCGTCGGTGGACCAG
>CAWLAW010000170.1:0-6575 GCA_963854885.1 Gammaproteobacteria bacterium
CGCAATCACATACCAGGTATTTCGAATGAACATCTACAATTTTCCCAGAATCATTAAATGCGAAGCAACCCCTGCGCATTACCTGTTCGGCACAGTGGCTGTCATCGAGCCGTATAGCCACCGTCGACAGTTAACATATGACCGTTGGTAAATGACGAACGATCTGAGCACAACCACACCACCGCCTCGGCGATTTCCTCAGCTTTTCCAAATCTGCCTTGAGGGTGTTTTTTTAGTAGGCGATCGCGAATGCCTACAGGGTTGTTTTCGAGCGGCGCGGCCATCGGTGTTTCTATAACCCCAGGACAGACCGCATTTATGCGAATATTGTGTCGCGCATATTCAAGCGCCGCCGATTTCGTTAAACCGATAACCCCATGTTTCGTCGCCGAGTACGCGGCGCCGGCGCGCCAGCCGACGAGGCCAGCGACCGAGGCAGTATTGACGATTCGGCCGCCACCGCGCGGTAACATCGCCTGAATTTCGCGTCGAAGGCACGTCCAAACGCCGGTGAGATTAATGCTAATCACCCGATCCCATTCTTCGTCACTCGTGTCAGCTATAAATCGGTCGTCGCCAGCCACTCCAGCATTGTTGAATGCGCAATCCAAGCGTCCATATTTTTCAATTATTTCGTCAATACCAGCGTTGACCGACGATGAGTTCGCGACATCCATATGGACGAATAGTGCCGCGCCGCCATGCGCTTCCAATTCGCCGATGACGGCTTCGCCTGCCTCTCGGTTGCGATCGGCGACCACGACTGTTGCCCCTTCTGTAGCCATGGCGAGAGCCGTCGCCCGACCTATGCCGCTTGCACCGCCGGTCACGAGTGCAACCTTATCTTTGAGTTGAGCGTCCATTTTGTCATCCTCCTGCGTTCGTTTGCGAACGTGATAGATTATCGCGAGAACTCGTATCCGTCGATTACCCAGCATGTAGCGTGCGATCTTATAATGCGCTTTTAAAGATAACGTTTGGCGCTCGTGGCGTTGAGGTGGCTAATGACTAAATTTTCGATTGGTGGCGATGAAGCGGCCGAGGTCGGCAAACTCTCAGACGAAGAAATCGAACGATTAGTCGCGAACCACCAGCAATGGCTAGCGTCGGATGGCCGCGATGGCGAGAAATTCGATCGGCCCGGCGCGAACCTCATCTACGGTGCGTTTCTACTCGCGGATCTAAGTCGTGCGAATCTTCGCGACGCCTGTTTGATTAAGGCAAATCTGCGTGAGGCCAATCTTACCGAGGTGGATCTAACAGGTGCGAAT
Organism: Gammaproteobacteria bacterium; assembly: GCA_963854885.1. Taxonomy (GTDB): domain Bacteria; phylum Pseudomonadota; class Gammaproteobacteria; genus UBA11873. The sequence goes on from CAWLAW010000170.1 coordinate 1,272, forward strand.
CTCGAAGGCGCAAGCATGGTAAATGTGAATTTGGCCAGTGCGACCCTGGTTGGGGCAAATCTCTCAAAATCGATCGCCTCGGGGATCAATATGGAAGCGGCTGACTTAACCGAGGCACGTCTCAATTCGAGTAATTTATTGAGCGCGGTTGTGGTGAATTGCCAATTGCGCGGTGCGGATCTTAGCGACATCAATTTGGCCGGCGGTACTATCCGCGAAAGCTGCCTGGATCGCGGCATCTTAGGTGATGCCAAACTAATGCTGACGAATTTCACCGGAACGAGCTTTGTCGGTGCGGATTTCAGCCGTGCAATCGTTTTCGGTACTATTTTTGATGAAGCCGATTTATCGGACGCCGATTTACGTTCAGCGCAGGGATTAACCGAGGAGCAACTCGATAGTGCCTATGGCAACGCCGGTACACTCCTTCCTGAGTCCCTGGCTGGTTACAAAATGGGGATAAAAGTTACTTAGGCGGCTGCACCGACTCGTTTGCGGTTGATTTCGCGATCGCCTGAATTTGCGCGCTTTCTTGACTGATCAGGCGTTCGAGTACCGCCAGGCGGTCGCCTATTTGTTCGACGGGCCCTAATAACGCCGTATAACGAACCAATATCGCAGCTAATGCCTCGACAATAAGCAGCGGGTCCTCCTTGTTGTCTTGCAGGAACTCGTTCGTATGTTGAAACAGTTTTTCTACCATTTCTTGCTTTTCTTTCAAGGATTTAGCGAGTTCTGCATCCTGATTTTGCTGATTCTTAGTACTGTTACTCATCTTAATTCGGTGCTCCACACCCGTAATGTGCCGCATGGGTTTTTGCCAGGTTAACCCATCACCGGCGCCAGTTGCCACGTTCGTATTGTCGTTGCGCGATTGGGGTCATATACTTTAGCTAGCTCGGGCCGTTGTAGCGCACGCGAGCCGCGGGCAATCAACGGTAAATCCGTGATTCGGCGAACAATTGTCGAGAAAAAAATCAATCGATCGATCGGGACCTTTTGCACACCCGGTCAAATGGAGAATAGGACTATGGCAGGCGACCTTTCACTGACAAAAATCGTGAATCAAAAAGGTATTAGTGTCACCGAAGCAACGAAACGGATTGCGGACCTCGGTTGGGCGCCAAGTTATTTTGAAGAGATCCTGAAATACCCGACCGATTACAAGGTCGAGAAAGCGCCCAAGGATCCGATGAAACAAGTCCTGCGCTCGTATTTTCCGATGCAGGAAGAAAAGGATAACCGCGTTTACGGCGCGTTGGATGCGGCATTACGCGGTGACATGTTCCGTAATGTCGAACCGCGCTGGATTGAGTGGCAAAAACTTTTCTTAGCAATCATTCCGTTCCCGGAAATCTCAGCAGCGCGATCGATGGCAATCCAAGCGCAAATCGCCCCCGGCGAAGACCTTCGTACCGGATTTACGATGCAGATGATTGACGAATTTCGTCACTCGACGATTCAGATGAATCTGAAGAAGTGGTATATGGAGAACTACGTCGATCCGGCCGGGTTCGATATTACCGAAGCCGCATTCGGTAAATGCTATGCGACAACGATTGGCCGTCAATTCGGTGAAGGATTCATAACCGGCGACGCCGTAACGTCGACCAACATTTACCTGCAAGTGGTTGCCGAAACGGCATTCACGAACACGTTGTTTGTTGCAATGCCATCGGAAGCCGCTCGGAACGGCGATTATGCCTTGCCGACAATTTTCCTTTCTGTGCAATCGGATGAGTCTCGCCACATTGGAAACGGCCATTCGTTCTTAATGTCGATTGTAAAAGAGCCAGAGAATCTTGATCTTATAGAGCGTGATCTGCGCTACGCGTTTTGGCAAAACCACGCAATCGTAGACGCTGCGATTGGCACGATCATTGAATACGGCACAAAAGATCGCGATAAAAACAAGGAGTCTTACGCAGAGCTTTGGCATCGCTGGGTATTTGATGATTACTATCGAACCTACCTGTTACCGCTCGAGAAATACGGCGTAAAAATCCACCACGAAGACGTCGAAGCCGCCTGGGATCGAATTGTAAAAGGAAACTACGTACACAAAGTTGCGCAGTTCTTTTCGTTTGGTTGGCCCGTTGCGTTCTGGCGCATCGATGGCATGGTCGAGGAAGATTTCGATTGGTTCGAGTCAAAATACCCCGGCTGGTACAACGAATTTGGCACCTATTGGGAAAATTACGGGAAAGCGAGTTTGCCGAATCAACCGCCGTTGATGTACCTCGACTCAGGTTATGTCTACCCGCACCGTTGCTGGAGCTGTAATGTTCCGGCCCTGATTCGTGAAGATTTTTGCATCGACGAAGTAGATGGAGAAATTTATACCTATTGTTCGGAGCTCTGTCGGTGGACCCATAAGGTTGCGTTCGCTCCCGAGTACAACGGCCGTCCAACCCCAGCGATGGGACGCTTCAGTGGTCGACGCCAATGGGAAGAGTGCTACCACGGTTGGGACCTAGCGGACGTTGTTAAAGATATGGAGTTTGTCCGCTCCGATGGGCATACCGTTATCCAACAGCCACATTTACATATGGATGACAGCAAGATGTGGACCTTAGATCATTTCAAAGGGCTCGAAGTCCGTAGCCCATTGCTAGATCTACGTGCGATGACCCCGGCGGAGCGCGATCAGCATGTGATTGACTACCGTGCAGGTTTTACTTGCAAGCCAATCTAAGCGGTTTTGGAACGCAAAAAGCCGGCGCCTAATGTGCCGGCTTTTTCATTCAGACTCAGCCAATTTTGTTTTACGCCAAATATCTCTTAACTTTGACCTATGACACATTCTGTTCGACTTGAACCCATAGGCGTCGACATGGACGTTGAAGAGGACGAGACCGTCCTCGAAGCAGCGTTTCGCCAAGGCATTACGTTGATGCATGGCTGTAAAGAAGGTCAATGTTCGGCGTGTAAATCGGTTTTGCTCGAAGGCGACGCAGAACACGAAGACTTTTCTACTTTCGCGTTATCGGAGCCCGAGCAAGAGGAAGGCAAAGTTCTACTTTGTCGGTTGTTTGCGTATAGCGACCTCGAAATCGAACTGCTCAATTACGACGAAGAATTGCTCTCGAACTGGATCCCTGCGAAGAAATTGACCGGTAAGGTGGCCGCGATCGAGTCACTTACACACGATATTCAGCGCTTCGACATTGCGCTCGATACACCTATGGAATTCCGCGCCGGTCAGTACGCTGACCTCTCGATACCGGGGGCGAACGTCACGCGCTCTTACTCAATGGCGAATTCGCCAAGTGAACAAAATACATTGTCGTTCATTATCAAGGTCTATCCGGACGGTGCCTTTTCCGAGTTATTGACGAATCGCGTTAAGGTTGGGGACCCGATCGACCTGGAAGGTCCGTTTGGAACAAGCTTTCGCAATCCAAACCACGAGGGCCCGACCTTGCTCGTAGGTGGCGGATCCGGAATGGCACCGCTGTGGTCGATCCTAAACGACATCGCTGAAACTGATCCATCCAGGTCTGTGCGCTTTTACTACGGCGCGCGTTCGAAAAGCGATTTGTTTTACTTAGACGAAATCGCATCGTTGGCAGAAAAATTAGAGGATTTCGAATTTGTTCCTGCATTATCCGAGCAGGCCGATGCTGAACAATGGGACGGTGCGCGGGGATTCGTCCACGAATGCGTAGCCGATGGTTACGCCGGCTCGGGGCAAAATCTAACCTTGGACGCTTACGCTTGTGGACCGCCGCCGATGGTCGACGCCGTGCTCCCGGTGTTTCAAAAAATCGGCATTGATGCAGACAATATTCACTTAGACAAATTCACTCCGGCGACCTGAATAAGACCGGACATTAATTAATGCACCGAACTATTACGGGGTTTGTGCAAGAGGTGGGAACGCCATGACAGAAAAAGCCTATTCCGGTGCAGCTGGGAGTTCGACTTTCGCGGGTTCGGACAGCCGCAAGTACAACTACTTCCAGCCGGCAGGCCGTCGCGCTACATTGTACGAGGACGTTACTGTCGACGTTCAACCCGATCCTTCCCGACACCTTTTGCAAGGTTGGATCATGTCATTTGCGAACGGCCAACCAACTTACGGCGAATACATGACGTGCATTAAGTGCGAAGACTGGCACGTCTTTAGAGCACCCGACCAGGAGTGGTCGCGAACTCACTATCAACGTCAAAGTCACATTGAAAACACCATAAAAATGGTCGTGAACAATGCCCGTAGCGATGGCGCGCCCGGACGCTTCGACGATGCCTGGGTTGGGGTTTTGCAAAATCACCTCGGTGCGGTAAAACACGCGGAATTCGGTCTCGGGGTGGCGCTAATGAAGGCCCAGAGAGACGGCGTGACGCAGATGGTGAACAATGCGATTCTCACCAATGCGTCGTATAAACTGCGCTTATCGCAAGACATTACCTTGTACTTGGGGGACATCGGTCTGGACATTGAAATCGATGCCGAAGCAGGTAAGAAGAACTGGATGGAAGACGAAAATTGGCAAGGTACGCGTAAAGCAGTAGAAGCTATTCTCGCTGCGACGGACCACATGGAAATTTACTTTGCGGTGAATGTTGTATTTGAAGCGCTCGTCGGGGAACTCTTTAGAAACGGATACATCGTACGCTCGGGTCCAGCACACAACGATTTTGTTACCCCGGCAGTTGTGTCCGCCGCAAGTGAGGACTATCGACGAAACCTCGCCAATGCTTTAACGCTTTTCGCTATGGTCAATGGTGATTCGACAAGCGGCGCTGCGAATAAGAAAATTATGTCCGAGTGGTTGGCGAAGTACGTACCCCTATGCATGGAAGCGGCGAGCGGACTAAAGGCAATTTGCGGCAACGGTGAAGATTTCGACGCCGGCCTCGCTCAGACGAGGGAAATGTTTAACGAAATACTCGCGGAAATCGATATAACGCTGCCGCAAGGAACCGCGCTATGAGCACTCAGACATTCAAAGATTTGAACCGAGAAGACACGATTTCGCATAAATGCGGCGTCACAATGAACGACAGCGCTGATGCGCGGGTGATCGCGGAGGTGATGGGCGAGAAACCTGGAATCGAGGTGCTCAATTACCCAGCTATGATCCGTATCGATACGGAAGGTAAGCTGACTTTCGATATGGAAGAAATTAGCGAAGCGATAGGTCGTGAGTTTACGGCTTACGATTTCGAAGTCGTCATGTCGACGCATTACGGTCGAATGGTGATGATCGATGAGAATACCGTCGTCGTGTTCGGTGACCAAGACGAAGCGCTGCAGTACGAAGAGTAAACTTCGCGTTCTAAATCGAACGCAGTCCGATC
>CAWLAW010000171.1:0-6571 GCA_963854885.1 Gammaproteobacteria bacterium
CGAGCCTGGATTTAGTTTCCAAGAAGGCAAGAACGGTGAAAAACGCGTTGCTGCTGATGGCCGTACTGAGTGGACTTGGTCTTGGGTTATTAGTAACGACATCCAATCTGGTCGTGTTACACGTTTCCACCATGCTAAAGAAATCGCCGGTGGTTGGAAATCTGAAATCGACCCAGGTCGTGATTTCTTGGCAGATTACATGACTGTCCAAGCGATGCGTCGTCTCGGTACGTAACCGAAGCGTCACATAAAGAAATCGCCGCGGTGGGGTATCCTCACCGTGGCTTTTTTTTATCTAGAATTTGTCCGCCGCCAGTTTGATTCGACCACTGCGATGGGTTCGCAATGCAGCACGATCGCCCGGCCCCGCAGGCCGTCGCTCGGTGGATTGTCTCAGAAGCTAAGCTGAGTCGTTAAGCCCGAACGAGCGTGTTATTTCACATGCATCGCTGTAATGGTATCGCGATGGTCCGGAAACTCTTGTGTAATCGACTCGCAGTAACGCCGAATTTCCTCTGGGTCATTAACTTGGATGCGAGGTTTGGCCTTTTTCGGCTTGCGCGGAAAGCGGCCCATGCCGGCAAGAATGCAGAACCACGATGTCGGGCTATACGCTAGTCGTGGTCCCTGACGTTTAAGCTCAGCGAGCAAATCCTCGCCGTTGTCCCACACATGAAGAATTTGCGCGACAGAATCGGAGACCTTGCTATTCTCCCGATTCTCCACCCAATACGGCGTGTCGTTGCGGGTGTTTAGCTTGTAATGCATAAATATGTAATCTTTGATGCTATCGAAGATAAGATTAATTTTCGTATTGAATTCATCGCGATATTTCGGCGTGAAATCACCGGCCGAATATTGTGTGATGAAGTTTTCAAGCGTGTCTTGAACGATCATTAACGCCGTCGCCTCGAGCGGTTCGATGAACCCCTGAGAGAGCCCCACAGCAAGCGAATTCCGATTCCAGGAACTTGCAGCTCGCCCCACTCTCATTTTTAGATGCCGCGCTTCGACGGCCTCATCTTCAAGTCCAATATGTTTGCGTAACTCGCGCTCCGCTGCGTCCGGATCCGTATGGTCGGACGAGTAAACGTAACCGTTTCCGAAGCGGTTGTTGAGTGGGATCTTCCAAGCCCAACCGTGTTTCAAGGCGCTTGAAATAGTTTGTGAGGGCAGTGTGTCACCGTCCAAATGTGTCGGTAGCGCGACCGCCCGATCATTAAACAGAACGTCTTTGTAAGATAGGAACGGGATGTCGAGCGTTTTTGATGTCAGTACACTAGCGAATCCGGTGCAGTCAATAAAAAAATCCGCCTCAATGAATCCAGTGTGCTCAGTTTCTACCCCGGAAATGTCGCCGTTTTCGTGCTGTTTTACTTGCGTGACCGTATCGACGATGTGTTTGATCCCGCGCGCAATGGCTTGTTCCTTTAGAAACTGACCAATCAGTCCTGCATCGAAGTGATAGGCATATTCCGACTGATATTCTGCGTTCGATTCCGCGATCGGCGCAAGTTTCCGCTTCGCCAAGTAGTTAGAAACGAAAAACGCATCGGGATGCGCATGTACGTCAAAATTATCCCGGCGTATGGCTACATTTTCCGCGAATGCGCGAACTGTGGAGTTATCGCTAATCGAAAAAAATGGATGGTAGTAGCTCTTATAGCCTTTTCGCGTGGCCCAATCTGGGAATCGAATCCCGCATTTATAAGTCGCGTTACAAGCAGCCATCCATTGCGCTTCTGGGATCCCAAGTTGATCAAAAAACCGACGCATTTTTGGAGTCGATCCTTCGCCGACCCCGATGATGCCAATGTCGCTGGATTCCAATAGTGCTATCTCGTAGCCATGCTCTTTCCAAGCATCACTCAATAACATTGCGCTCATCCAGCCAGCCGTACCACCGCCGACGATCAAGATCTTTCCGGGTCCTTGTGCGTGTGTATTCATAGCAATTTACGGATCGACGGCTAGCGCAATACTCTTTGCGTGTGGGTTTTCAATACTGCGAGGTATTTTAGCGCGAAAGTGATCAGGAAGCTCTGGTAACAAGGGCATTGTGGACGCATCATTTTTCATTGCAAAGCAGAGCCCACGGTTGCAAGTTGGACTAATTAGACGGTAATGAGCGACGCAAAAGTGCGACGAGATTACCGCCCATGATCGCCGCTATCTCAGCTTGCGTGAAACCGTCTTTGAGTAGTGCATCGGTAAGATGTGCTAACCCGCCGATATCAAAGGGGGTCGTTACCGCCCCGTCGAAGTCGCTGCCTAACGCGACATGATTTATGCCAATGAGATCGACGGTGTATCTGATCGCTGCAGCAATGGAGGTGACAGTTACATCGCAGACGGCTTCGGAAAAAAAGGCAATCCCAACAAGACCACCGTTGCTTGCGATCGATGTCAGTTGCTCATCGTCTAGATTTCGAGTTCGATCGCAAGTTCCCTTTACTCCCGTATGCGAAACGACAACGGGCTGCGTCGCTACCTCGAGTACTTGCGCGATTAGTAACGGCGATCCGTGCGCCAGATCGACGATTATGCCAAGCCGTTCCATTTCACTAACAGCATTGCGTCCGAGCCGGCTTAAGCCGCCCTTAACAACGCCGTGTGCGGATCCACCGAAGGCATTATCGAAAAAGTGGGTAATCCCCATCATTCGATAGCCAATTGCGTAAAGGCGCGAAAGGTTTTCAAGTTCCCCGTCGAGGGCATGCATGCCTTCGATCGCGAGAAGCCCGGCGGTTATTGACGCGCCGCTTTCTCGCTTTTGTAGATATTCTTCCAACGAACGCTTTGTTGTTAAGACGAAGAACTTACCGTTTGCCCGTGCGCTTAAATTGTGTAGCCGGCGGGCCTGATAGACGGCCCGTTCCGTACGGCTACGCCATGTGCGGATCGGCCAGCGCTGCGCAATCGCGAGCAATGTAATGTTGTCCGTGGAATCGTCGTTATGCTCGAAATTTAGAAATCGTGGCGTTTTAGTGACAACGCTGAACACTTGTAATCCGGTTTTCGCCGCTAGCATTCGAGGCAGATCAACGTGACCGTAATTGCTTCGCTTGAGTAAATCACGCTCCCACAATAACGAGTCGGCATGCATGTCCGCAGTGAACAGTTTTCGGTGTATTTTCGAACCGGCTTCACTGACAACGGGTAGCTCGCGTGGATGAAGCGCGTTCATGTGCGAGCCAACAAACTTCGGCACGAAGAAGAATAAACAAACGCTAGCAATTGTTAAAAACGCGAGCTTTTTGACCATTTGAGGTATCGAAAAATAATCCTATGCAAAGCAACTTTTCCGACCCTATCATGGTTTAAATCCGATGCCACCCCGTAGTCTCAAAATACTAGCCGTTATGCGACAACGAGGGTAGGCTTGGGGGCGGCATTCATTTTCGCAGCGCTTTAAAGCAGGGGATCTCGCGTGTCACGAATGAAAAACAAAATCTTGCTGGTCGGGAGTTTCCCGGGGAAGGATGCCGGCGAGGCAATGTCCACCTGCGCGGACGGGATCGGCGGTTATTTAGATTGCTTTCCTGACGGTGAAACAGGGACCCGTCGGGTTTGGATAAACTATCTAGCCGCAACGTGTTACGACGGTAATCCTGGTCTGGAAACAATTAGCCGACCGTTGCCCGTTGATCCCAAGCACCCCGACGAATGGCGCACCTCAACCGAAACCTGGGCCCCGCGCGGTTACGACGATCATTGGCAATTTCGCGTTAAGCCTGGCGTTGAAATTGTGCGCTTTGAGAATCTCGGTTACGCGAATGCGGCGAAAGAATCTTACGCTGATTTTTGTCAACTTCGAGATGACGGAGTCGTGCACCACGACGCGCGGTTTATGGTTGCAATACCATTGATAGAAAGCGCGATTCGTCCGTTTCTAACCAACGCCGAAGATTTCGAAATTATGTGGCAGGCGTATGGCGAAGCGCTACAGCGTGAGGTCATGGATTTGACGGATTGCATTCCGGCAAACGACATCGTCGTACAATTTGATATTTGCGTTGAAGTTATTGCGATCGATTCCGATGAAGCGGGTAAAGAAGCATTTCCTTGGCAACCCAATGGCGATTCCTACGAGCGCTACCTGACGGCGCTAGGTCTAGCTGTCGAGCGCTTGCCGCCGCGAGCATTAATGGGTTTGCATTTGTGCTACGGCGATCTGGGCCATCAGCATATTATCGAACCTCAAGATCTAGAAGTTATGACGAGGATGGCTAATTCTGCCGCCACCTCGCTCAAGCACGACATCGATTATTATCATATGCCCGTACCTCGCGACAGAAATGACGATGCGTATTTCGAACCGCTCGCGAATCTTAGTATTGGACCAGGTAAATTATATTTGGGCTTGGTGCATACGACTGGCGGCGTTCGGACGTCGTTGGGTTTACTCGAGACTGCGAAGAAACATGCGCAAGGGTTCGGTATAGCGACGGAATGTGGATTTGGCAGACGAGCGATAGAAAGCATTCCGGAGTTGCTTGATATACACCGGGTCGTCGCGGACGCGCTGTAAGCGACGGTGGAAATAATTTTTAAACGAAACTACGGAGGAAGTAACAATGAAAATTGTTTCAATTAACATTGTTTTGATTTTAGTAAGCGTCTATACATTCGATGTCATGGCGGAAACTTGTATGCATAACGATGCGATGGCCCCAGTCGTAACGTATACAACAGCGATGAAGGAATATCGATTCGACGATGCTTACGCTGCGTTGTCGGAAAAAATGACCGACGGAATGGCGGTAGAATCGTGGGCGCAAGGCCAGAAAAAAATGTTTGATTTAGGTCAAGTTGTCATCGGCAAGGTCGACGTTCGATGGCCCCAGCATCTCGATCGAGAATCCTGCAGCCAGCGCGCACTCGTACCTAACGTTCTCAGTGCTAAGGATCGATTTAACAACCAAGGCAGTGTCGAGTTCGAACTCTATACGCTGTCAAATTACGCCGGAACATGGAAAATTGATGCGCAGGAAACCTTGATTGAGGATGATCTAGTTCATCGTTGGTTTCCCGGAGACACAATCCCTGAGTTCAAAGGTCAACTGTTAGATGACGAGCCGCTGCCCGGCGACGAGTAGCAATCTGTACGCTTAAAGAGGCGAATCGAAGGATTGATCGCCGCTCGATTACCGGTCTCGTATCGGAGCGTCCACATTCATGGGTACTTAAGTAATTCAAGTCTTCGACAATTCGCAAATTGCGCTGAAACGAACGTGCAAGGCTGAGGCCATCGAAATTCGCTGCTTCGAACTGAGTGTCGGAGCATAAAACGATCGACTTTCAAGCTCGAGCAGAAGTCGAGTAAACCGATAGAAAATGGGAATTGGAGTATGACGGTTGCGGCAGTACTGTGGGATTTTGGTGGGGTTTTGACGAGTTCGCCATTCGAGGCATTTAATCGGTACGAACAGGAGCAGGGGATACCATTGGATTTTATTCGCGGCATAAACGCGGTGAACCCAACGACCAATGCGTGGGCAAATTTTGAGTCAAACGCGATCAGCCTCGACGAGTTTGACAGCGCATTCGAGGCGGAATCGCGCGCTGTGGGCCATCCTATTCCTGGTCGAGAACTGATTGCATTGTTGGGCGGCGCCGTCAGGCCGCGCATGGTTGAGGTCTTAAAGCGATGTAAAGCCAGCTATAAAGTCGCTTGCATCACCAATAACGTCCAAGCCGGCAAGGGCCCAACGATGGCAAAATCGCCTGAGTTAGCGGCGCAAGTAGCAGAAGTCATGACCTTATTCGAATGTGTAGTCGAGTCGAGTAAAGAAGGCATCCGCAAACCGAATCCGAGAATTTACGAATTGGCCTGCGAAAAACTGGAAATTGTCCCCGATCAGGCTGTGTACTTGGACGATCTCGGGATCAATCTGAAGCCGGCCAAAGCAATGGGGATGCAGACAATTAAGGTCGTTTCAGAGGCCCAGGCGATTGCGGAACTGGGCGAAATATTAGACATTGAATTTTGATCCTTAGAATCACGAACCATCTTAATCGGCCATCGATCCTGTGATACCTTGCGAAAAATTTATTGAACAAAGCCACAATGCAGAATTGTGTGAAGGAGAAAACCCATGGAACATGCTGAGCTAATACCACGCAAGCCGGTATCCCGAGAACAGATGATGAAGCGAGTCGCACGCTTTTCTAAACTGAAAGGTTCTGACGGTGGATTACCGGACAGTCACATGCCAGGCTCGGAACGAATACTCTATAACGTGATCGGATTCCAACCGCCTGAGACAGAAGACGACGGCGTCGTGTCGCCGGTTGGTGAGGCCGCGGCGCGAATGGCCGCGGTTAAGATCTCAGAAGGATTCAATCTTGGCTACTGTCGAGCGCTACCCGGCAAAGGGCCAATGATGCACAACCATGATACGAATGAAACATTTATCGGTATCACCGGAATGTGGCGAGCGAGCTGGGAGAATGAAGCTGGTAAAGTCGAACACATCGACCTCAATCCGTTAGATGTCGTGTCTATCCCGCCCGGGGCAATCCGCCGGTTCGAAAACGTGACGAAAGGACCTGCCGACGAATATTCGAT
>CAWLAW010000172.1:0-6493 GCA_963854885.1 Gammaproteobacteria bacterium
TCGCGCGTTTTAGTGCGGGAATTCCCCATAATGTTCATCTGTATTGGGCTCGGACTAGCGCTGTGCCTGGACGGCTCTTTGGAATTTCAAGACGGCGTAATTCTGTTGGTTGGTTTGGTTGTTTTAATGGGGATCACAACGTGGTTGGGCATGACCGATAAGGCGCACGATAGTTTGGGCGCCGAAATGGAAACCCACCTAAACGCCAAGATGAGTACGCCACGCGCATTAATTTGGCTGGTGGTCGGGCTAGCTTTACTACTCGTTGGGTCGAATATCTTGGTTAACGGGGCCGTCACGGTGGCCGAACATTTCGGCGTTAGCGATCTCATCATCGGTCTGACGATCGTTGCAATTGGCACGAGTCTTCCGGAGCTGGCAGCGTCGGTAGCCAGCGCGCTAAAGGGCGAACCTGATATTGCGCTTGGAAACGTGATCGGTTCCAATATGTTTAACGTTTTGGGCGTCCTCGGTGTGCCTGCTTTACTTCACCCAAGCCTGCTCGAACCGGCTGTGCTGACACGCGATTTCCCCGTTATGATTGGGTTTAGCGTTGTTTTGCTAGCCATGGCCGTGGGTTGGCGACGTTCTGGAAGGGTTTCTAGAATAGAAGGAATTTGCTTGCTTTCGGCGTTCGGCGCCTATCAGTGGTTTTTATATGTATCCAGTTAATTCTCGCCAAATGATTTCTTCTATTTATGTCGCGTCCTAAAGAGTCGACACCTGAGTTAGAAAGCTTACTCGGATTGGGTCGAGCAGTTCTTGATATCGAGTCCCGCGCGATTCAAGAGCTGATCGCGCAAATTGATACGACTTTCGCTGAAGCGGTGACGGCAATGCTCGCCTGCCGCGGTCGAATTGTTGTCATCGGCATGGGTAAATCGGGGCATATCGGCGGGAAAATTGCCGCTACACTAGCTAGCACTGGAGCGCCAGCGTTTTTCGTACACCCCGGTGAAGCAAGTCACGGCGACATGGGAATGATTACGCCAGACGATGTTGTTCTCGCGTTGTCCAATTCGGGTGAGACGGATGAGGTTGTGATACTCGTTCCGTTAATTCGGCGCCTCGACGTACCACTCGTTGCGATGACGGGGAATCCTGAATCTACCTTAGCGACGCAGGCCAACGTACATATCAACGTCGCCGTTTCCGAAGAAGCCTGTCCGTTAGGCCTAGCACCAACGTCCAGTACGACTGCGGCGCTAGCGATGGGTGATGCGCTCGCTATTGCAATGCTTCAAGCGCGCGGATTTACTGAACAAGATTTCGCCTTGTCGCATCCCGGTGGCGCACTCGGGCGGCGATTACTGCTAAAAATCGGCGGTTTGATCCACACGGGAAGTGGCATGCCGGTTGTCGCGCCGAGTGCGACAATTGCCGAGGCGCTTGTCGAGATGACGCGCAAAGGTTTGGGTATGACAGCAGTAGTTGATTCCGAACGTCATGTAGTCGGCATATTTACTGATGGGGACCTGCGTCGAGTTATTGATCAAAAACACGACATTAATTCCACGCAGATAGAAAACGTCATGACGCCGGAATGTACGATGGTTGACGTCGACCTATTGGCCGCAGAAGCGCTGCGAATTATGCAGGACGGGAAATTCAACGCCCTGCTCGTCGTCGATGCGCAGCAACGTCTAACCGGTGTTCTAAATATGCATGACTTATTACGTTCGAGAGTGCTTTAAAATGGCGGTTAATACCGGTCGCGAATCAACAATCGTTGCAGAAACATTGGCGCAATTGGGAATTGATAGTGCTTTTCAAGGTCAGAGCAATAAATGCATTGCGCTGGAGAAGATGCCGAAACCATTCGATTTCGCGATGTCAGAGGTTTGCACTGTCGGTGACGCTCTAGCGGCCTTTGTGTACTCACGCACTTTGCTGCTAAGTGCTAACGACAAACTCGGCGGTCAATTCGTGCGATTCGAAAAACTGCGCAACGCCGACTGAGACAGTGACTAACAATTGGGTCAGTTCCTTATTGTTCGTAGCCCTGGGTGTCGCAACTTATTGGGTTTGGCAGCAATTAGATGAAGGCGATGGCCGGATCGTGCAAGTCCGCGCCCATGAGCCGGATTACTACATCGAGAACATGGTGCGAAATACCTTGGACGAGACAGGTGCATTAAAGAACGTGCTCTATGCCGATTTGGTCACCCATTATCCGGACGACGATACAACTGAATTGTCCCAACCTCGAATGGAAATTTATAACGGCAACTCAGATCCGTGGTATGTCATTGCCGATACCGGTTGGGTAAGTTCCGGAAATGAAGTCGTCGTGCTGCGCGGACAGGTAGAAATTTGGCGACAAGACGATCTTGGGCAACGTGAGTTTGAGGTTCTCACCTCGGAACTTCGAGTTCTGCCGGAGGAGCAGTACGCGGAAACGGCTGATCCGGCTAAAATCATCAGCAGAACGACCGTGACGAATACCATCGGCATGCGCGCAAATTTCGCGCACGATCGGTTGGAATTATTGAAACAGGTAAAAAGCCGCCATGAAATTGATCCCCCTAGTTAGCGTTTTCTTAATCGGTTCCCTGTTCGCTCCGAACGGAATGGCTCTTGGTTCGGACTCCGAGCAGCCGATTGAAATTCAGGCAGACTTCGCGGAGCTCGACGATCAAGAAGGTAAAACGATTTACGTTGGCAACGTCGTGGTGATTCAAGGATCAATAAAAATGACCGGCGACAAGCTAAAGGTGAACTTTTCCGAGGAACGCGATCTGGAGGATGTCTTCATTGAAGGTCGACCCGCTTACTTTAAACAGACCCCGGATAGCGGCGACGATGTCGAAGGCGAAGGGCTACGCATCGAGTATCACGCGCAAAAGAATTTGTTACACCTTATCCAAAAAGCAAAATTGACCCAAGGGAACCGTATTTTTACCGGCGATCGTATAAATTACGACACCGCTAAGAGTGTCATTACGGCTCGCGGGGCCCCTCCGGTGCCGGAAACAGCAGGCACTCCTGCGAAAAAACGAGAGCGCGTAAGAATCATCATTCCGCCGAAAAAAAAGAAACCCTCTAGCGAAAAATAAGCGCGGACATCAATCAATGAGTGTATTAGCGGTTCGCCATCTTAAGAAAACATATAAGTCACGGCAGGTAGTGCAAGACGTTAGTCTAAGCGTGCAAGGCGGCGAGGTTATCGGCTTACTCGGTCCTAACGGTGCGGGGAAGACGACGAGCTTTTATATGATTGTCGGACTCATCGCCAGCGAAGGAGGGTCGATACATTTAAACAATGTCGAGCTGACTCGCATGCCAATGGACCTCCGTGCGCGTCAAGGTCTCGGTTATCTACCTCAGGAAGCGTCGGTGTTTCGCAAATTGAGCGTCGAACAAAACATCGCTGCAGTGCTCGAAATTGTACCGAAATTAAGCGCCGAGGAACGCGACAAACGCCTCGAAGCATTGTTGCAAGAGTTCCATATAAGCCATATTCGTGAAAATCTAGGAATGTCCTTGTCCGGCGGTGAACGACGTCGGGTTGAAATCGCCCGAGCATTAGCCAGCGAACCGCAATTTGTGCTCCTAGATGAACCTTTTGCAGGGGTCGATCCGATTTCCGTCGGGGATATTCAAAGAATTGTTCGACATCTAAGCCAAATGGGCATCGGAGTATTGATCACCGATCACAACGTTCGCGAGACGCTCGGGATCTGCGATCGCGCCTATATTGTCAATGAGGGTCGCATTATCGCCGAGGGCAATTCACAGCAAGTTCTGGCGGATGAGCACGTGCGAGAGGTTTATTTAGGCGACGATTTCACGCTATAAAAGGGGTTATCGGCAGTGCTGTTTGACACTCCGAGCCCGGCAAAACTTCCGTCAAATACCAACAAACCCTGGCTCGTGCCGCCCACCGCACAGTGAAATGGCGAGCGTCATCAGCGTGACGCCGTGCTCTACCCTCTTCCAGCGCTAAATTTTCGTGTCAATTACTAGCCGGGCGCTATTTACGGCTCACTAGATTCGATCTTGGACTTCCGGCGTTGCCATTACCGACCGCCTCACGTGCTAACAATATTTAATCATTGCCTGATGTTGGCCCACTATTTTGAGTTAAACTCTAGAATCCCAGATAATTAAACTGAACGTTGTAACCCGTAGGCCGCTAACGTACTGACTATGAAACAGTCGCTCCAGCTCAAGCTTGGTCAGCACTTAACGATGACCCCGCAACTGCAGCAAGCCATTCGGCTGCTACAGCTGTCTTCACTCGAATTGAGTGTCGAAGTTCAAGATGCGCTCGACTCTAATATGATGCTCGAGGTAGACGAAGAGAATGCTGGTGCGGACGACGCGCCGTATGAGGCGCCGACGACCGAAACGACCGATAGCTCGGAAGACGGCGTGGATAGTCCGGAAATCGAGCCGCCGGCAAGCACTGCAGACGATATTCCGGAAGATTTACCTGTAGACAGCGAGTGGGAAGAAATCTACGACGGACCGGAACCAGCTGGTACGTCACCCAGTTCGGCGCCCGGGCAATCGGATTTCGAAACGATTCGTAGTGCACAAGAAACGTTGCGCGATCACCTCCTGTGGCAACTAAACCTCCTACCCATGACGGACATCGATCGCGCTATCGGTTTCGCGATCATCGATTTGCTGAATGACGACGGGTATTTGGAATCGGACTTGGAGTCGGTCTGTGAGACGGTTAATGGCGATAACAACCCCGAGATCGAAGCAGATGAAGTAGCGGCTGTTTTGAAGCAAATCCAAGGGCTAGATCCGGCTGGGGTCGCGGCAAGAGATTTGCGCGAGTGCTTACTCCTGCAATTAACCCAACTCGACCCGGCGACGACCTGGCTAGAACAAGCGACGATCGTGTGCGATAAGCATTTAGACGTGCTTGGATCACGTGATTTTAGTCAGGTGATGCGTCGGTTAAAGGTAAGCCAAGATGAACTGCGCCAAATACTTAACCTGATTCAAAGGATGAATCCGAGGCCCGGCGCGCCTTTCAACGAAAAGCCGCCGGAATACATCGTTCCTGATGTTTATGTGCGCAAGGAAAAAGGTCGTTGGAAAGTTGAATTGAACGCCGAGTCGTTACCGCGAGTGCGAGTAAATTCTTACTACGCGAGCATGATCCGACGGGCCGACAATTCACCGGATAACAGTTCGCTAAAATCCCACTTACAGGAAGCGAAATGGTTTATAAAGAGCCTGCAAAGCCGTAGCGACACATTGCTACGCGTCGCGACCTCAATCGTCGAGCGTCAGCAAGGCTTTCTCGAGCACGGCGAAGAAGCAATGAAGCCGCTGGTTTTACACGATATTGCCGAAGCATTGGGCATGCATGAATCGACGATATCACGCGTGACGACGCGCAAATATATGCATTCGCCGCGCGGCATATACGAACTTAAATATTTCTTTTCAAGCCACGTTTCGACCACACTTGGTGGTGAAGCTTCTTCGACCGCAATACGCGCGGTAATCAAGAAGCTCATCGGTGCCGAAAATACGCAGAAACCATTGAGCGATAGCAAAATCGCGAATCTGCTTTCCGAACAAGGGGTTACCGTGGCACGCAGAACCGTCGCGAAATATCGAGAAGCAATGCACATACCACCATCAAACGAACGCAAACAATTGAGCTAGATTTCGCTTAGCTAACTCCCTGTTACTCGTTCACAGCTATACTTAAGATAATATAGCCACTGGGGCCGAAACCCTTTACATATAGAACTAATCCGACAGGTCACACCACTAAAACGGAGATTGTGATGCAGCTTAGTATATCCGGACACCACGTAGAAACTACGGATTCTTTGAAAGACTATATCAATCAAAAAATGCAGAAAATTGAACGACACTTTGACCAAGTCATTGATGCTCATGTCGTTTTAGACGTTGAGAAACAACGCCATAAAGCGGAGACCACACTACACGTGAGCGGCAGCAAAATTCATGCCGAAAGTGAAAACGACGATATGTACGCGGCGATTGATGCAATGATCGACAAACTCGACCGCCAAGTTCGAAAGCATAAGGATAAAATATCCGATCACCATCAGCGCGAAGGCGGGCTGAAACAGCACAGCCCAGAGGAGTAGACGGGTAACGGTAACGTGGAAATTGTCGACATTCTTACGCGTGCGCATGTTTCTATAGACGTCCACGTCGCGAGCAAAAAGGCAGCCTTGGAAGAACTTGCGCGGCTCGGGGCAAGCAACATCCAAAGCTTAACGCCTGCTCAGGCTTTTGACAGTTTAGTTTTGCGCGAACGACTCGGTAGCACCGGGCTCGGTAATGGCATTGCTATTCCACACGGGAGGATCGGACGTCTTGAGCACACCGTCGGGGCTTTTATCCGTACCGTCGAAGGCGTGGATTTCGATTCGATCGATGGAACTCCGGTTAATCTCTTTTTCGCTCTTTTCGTGCCAGTCGAAACGACCGAGGAGCACTTGGCGATACTCGCGAAACTTGCAGAAGTTTTTTCCAACGAACCTTTAGT
>CAWLAW010000173.1:0-6470 GCA_963854885.1 Gammaproteobacteria bacterium
CGCTTTCTTCATCAGCTTATCGAAGCTTATTTGCTTCAAACCGCCTGGGTAGCCTGAATGGCGGTAGTAAATTTTGTCGGTTCTTTTGTTGCCCGTCACGCGAACTTTCTCGGCGTTTACGACGATGATGTAATCGCCCGTATCGAGATTCGGCGTATACTCGGGCTTATGTTTGCCACGTAATCGGTTGGCAATTTCTGAAGCTAATCGACCGAGCACTTTGTCTGAGGCGTCTACGACGAACCAATCATGCTTGATTGTTTTCGCGGAAGGAGTATAGGTAGTCATGCTGATAAAAGTGGCTGAAAAAAGAGCCGCAATAGTACGGATCGGATGCATCCCTGTCAACGATGATCTGGCCTCTAGACGCTTGATTCTTGCGGAATTTTTACCAATTCGAAACAAATCTCGGCGAGTCCACTAACTTGCGCAAGCTTAGCAGCAAGGATCGGCTAATCGGCAGGTTCGACAAATTGGTTAGGACCGGCCTGGATTTTACCCCAATAGACCCGCGGCCATCGCCGGCCGATGGCGTTTTTGAGGCGCCATTATCTGAGCAGCAACGACGCCATAGTGGCTCTTTAATGCGCATCAATCACAGCGGCGAAGTCTGTGCCCAAGCGTTGTATCTCGGCCAGGCGTTCGTCGCCCGCGATAAAGCAATCAAGCATTCGTTGCAGGCTGCGTCGGCCGAAGAGAGCGATCATTTGCGCTGGTGTCGAGAAAGGCTCAGAGAGCTAAACAGCCGTCCCAGTTTGCTAAACCCAGGGTGGTTCGTGGGGTCAGTTGCGATTGGAATTAGCGCGGCGATGGTTAGCGACGCGACGAGCTTGGGGTTTGTTGAGGAAACGGAACGCCAGGTGTGTGAACATCTCGATGGGCATTTAGACCAATTACCCGGAGCTGATTTGCGCAGCCGGGCAATTTTACTTGCGATGCGCGAAGACGAAGCACGCCATGCGGATAATGCGAATGCGAGAGGGGCAAAAGCGATGCCGCGAGCGATAAAATACCTGATGAAAGTCCAGGCTCGAGTAATGACTAGCCTAGCGTATCGGATATGACGTCGACCCGAGCTGAGGCGGCGCGGGATTTTCTGCGATTCGCAGAGGTCGTGATTCTCAGCCTCGAAGACAATGTTTGGATAAATGATAGAAATGGCGCGTAGCATGATCGACCGAGAATTTATTTCTCCACAAATCAGCAACTTACTTTACCCTTCGAAGGGTAAACCGTTGCAGCATTGCAGGTTTTCTCCGAACACAGGGGCAATTATTCGACAGACGGTTCGGTGTCTCATTTTAGCACTAGCTGCGCTCGGTGCAGGCGCCGCATTAGCGCACTCAAGTGAAGGTGAGGAACTTCCGAGCCTCGCGCCAATGCTTGAGAAAGTGACTTCTGCGGTGGTCAATATCGCTACCGAAGGCCACGTCGAAATTCGCAGCAATCCGCTGTTCAATGATCCGTTTTTCAGACGTTTCTTCAACGCGCCGGCGCAGCCTCAGCAACGTAAAACGCAAAGTTTGGGCTCCGGTGTAATCATTGACGCGAAACGCGGCTTGGTGGTGACAAACAATCATGTAATCGCGAATGCGGATCAAATAACCGTGAAGCTTCGCGACGGGCGTAATTTGAAGGCTGAACTGGTCGGCTCTGATCCGGATACGGATGTCGCGGTCGTGAAGATCACCGGCGAGCGCTTAACGGCCGTTGCGCTCGCCGATTCCGATCGCCTGAGGGTTGGCGACTATGTCGTCGCGATTGGCAATCCGTTTGGCCTTGGGCAAACCGTTACCTCCGGGATTATCAGTGCGTTGGCGCGCAGTGGCTTGGGCATCACGGGATACGAGAATTTAATTCAAACCGACGCGTCAATAAATCCAGGCAATTCCGGCGGCGCGCTGGTGAATCTTCGCGGCGAACTTGTTGGTATTAATACGGCAATTTACTCTCAGTCCGGCGGCAATATCGGTATTGGTTTTGCCATCCCGACCAACATGGTGCGGCAAGTCACCGATCAGCTCGTAGAATACGGCGAGGTAAGGCGTGGGTTTCTTGGCGCGCAACTTCAGGATCTCGATCCCGATCTCGCCTCGGCATTTGGAATGACCACCCGAAATGGTGCCGTTCTGGTTAATATTCTCGAGGGATCCCCAGCCCATCAATCCGGGTTGCAACCTGGTGATGTCGTCACCGCAGTTAACGACAAGCCGGTCAGCAACGCAGCGGATTTACGTAATCAAGTCGGATTGAAACGTATCGGGGACACGGTGAAATTACGCATCATACGGGAGGGAAGCCAGAAGACGATCTCGGTAACAGTCGCGGAACGTAAGTTAGTGGATTTGCCGAAGGATCTCCGCAATAAACGTTTAGCTGGTGCAACTTTTGGCGATATCGCCGAACAATCTCCAGCATTCGGACGAGTCCAAGGCGTGATGGTCTACGAAGTCGAGCAGCGCTCTCATGTCGCCGCAGCTGGTCTGCGCGAGGGAGATATCATTACCTCTGTCAATCGAGTCGCGACACGTGGCCTGGAAGAATTTTTAAACGTCGTCAACTCGATTCAAGGTCGCATGTTGCTAAGTGTGCAACGCGGAAATCAGGCCGCATTCATGGTAATTAAGTAGCTCTTCATGGCAAGGCGGGTGCCGTTATTTATGCAACGGCGCCGCGCTGCCGAGGGCTAGCCAGTCGCAATTTGCGCGGTCTCCCACTCAACGGGATGGTGCTCGGGTGGCTGCCTAGTGGCTAATTCGTGCAACAAATCGACCCCAGCCCATTGCCGCTCTCCTACCTCACCGCTGATTAGTCGAAAGCCGTTGTCCGGATCGCCGAGACTATCGAGAACAACCGACGCCTGGGGGAAGTGGTGATGCCGAGTAAAGAAATGTGTTGTCACTAAGGTGCGAATTCCTGCGCGGGTTGCCGCAAGACAGCCGTTGACGGTGTCTTCAATTGCAACCGCGCGATTCGATTCAAGGTTAAGCAGGCCAAGCACCGAATGATAAACCGCTGGCGACGGTTTTTTCTCGGACACCGTATCGCACGTCGCGATTGCGGAAAACCACGACATCCAATCGTTGGGTAGATTTCGATCGAGCAAGGTCTTTAAGTTAGAAAATGTCGAGCTCGTCGCAATTGCTAAGGTTAACTCGGCTTCGCGTATTTCGCCCAACAAGCGTTCGACGCCAATGCGTAATGGCACCTCACCTTCGTCGAGCATTTGCGCATAAATCTTTGTTTTCACCCGGTGCATGTCGCGCACGAAATTCGAGAATTCCCCGGGGTTATGGAAGTTTTGCGCCAGATCGGCGCCGTAATACGAGATACGCTCGAATCCGCCGGAAATCGTTAACAATTTTTCATATATCGTCGGCGTCCAGTCCCAATCAAGGTCGAACTCTTTGAACGCTTCGTTAAAGGCTCGACGGTGAATCTCTTCGGTATCGGCGAGGGTCCCGTCTACATCGAATATTACGGCTTCCAATTGCGTCATGATCGCTTATTTTTCCACTAGTTACCGAGTACTGCTCGAATTCTAGTACAAATTGTGGAGATAACTAGCTGAAGATGTTGTGAAACCGATCACACGAAGTTCCGATTAATCAGTTTTTTGCAATTTCGCGCCAGCGCCTTGATCGGTATCGAGTTCGACCCTCTCGATCTTCTCGAATCTATCTGAGATCTTTACCGCCGAGGTATGTACTAGCCGCACATCCTCGTGCGCTTGCCCGATATGACGTGCGAGTTGATCCATCCGTTCCCTGAATCGGGCGAAATCTTTTCCCAGTAAACCTAGGTGGACCTGAATTATATCAACCTGCTCACGGGTAGCGGCGTCTCTTAGTACGCTACACGCCGTATTCAGGATTGCCCACAAAGTAGTCGGCGAGACGATCCAAACATGAGCCGCATGCGCCTCATCGACCAATTCAGGATGATGCGCCTGGATTTCGGCGAAGATGGCCTCGGCCGGAATGAACATCATGGCGCCGTCGGTTGTTGTTCCCGGAATAATGTAGCGGTTCGCTATATCGCGGATGTGCTTTCTAATATCTTGTTTAAATTGACGTTTTGCAGCGCGACGTTCCTGATCGCCGATCTCGAAGTCGCTTAGGCGCCGATACGATTCCAAGGGAAATTTCGAATCAATTGCCAAAGTTCCTGTGGGTTCCGGTAAATACAGAACGCAGTCCGCAATGCGATCATTTGGCAGCCTATGTTGGAGCGAGAAACTCCCCTGCGGGACGACATTGGCAACCAGCGCCGCGAGCTGTATTTCACCAAATGCGCCACGCGATCGCTTGTCGGCAAGGATGTGATTGAGACTCACGACTTCGCTTGATAATGCGGTTATTTTTTTCTGCGCTTCATCGATCAGCGCCAAGCGGCGCAAAACGTCGGCAAATGTGCTGGTGGTTTTTTCGAAGCCCTCGGCCAATCGGCGATCGACTTGTCCGGCGATTTCACGCAAACGCTCATCGGTCGTGCGAGTGAGGCTCTCTACCCGTTCTCCAAGGGTCGATGCATTTTGTGTGAGCGATGTGCTGACCTGCTCGTGAAGCGATCGAAATCCGAGCTGGATTCCGTCATTCAGCGTTCGAGAGATTTCCGCATGACGCCTTTCCAAAATGTTTTGATGCGCAGTAATGCTCGATTGGACCTGCTCTCTTAGGCTCCCGATCGCTTCAAATGACCGGCCGCGTTCTTCACCCAGCTGGGTGGTCAAGGCGTGGCGGGTATCGTCGATCCGGTCGGCGAGATTCTCGCGTAATTCGGTCGCATCGGAGCTCAATTGCGAATGGATCTGGTTGAACCGTCGTTCCAGCATTTCTAGCGTGGCTTGCTGAACTTGAATAGACGCAGCAACAATCCGTAGTTCTGCGGCTAATCGCGTGGCGTCGATGCTGCGTTTGAGGATCCACAGCAACAGGATTAGCACAAGGACCATCAACGCAGCCGCTATCAACCACGGTTGGGCGTGCAAATTTGTCATCATTCCAAGTAACTAGGCCAGCAAGCTATGCCACGTTCTGGGTAAGCCGAAGTAAACGTTGTTGGTCAAAAACATTCCAAGTAGTTCCTTGGACGACAAAAGAATATGGCTACCTTAACAACATCTTAGCACCCGGAATGAATTTAACGGATAATACTCACCTGGCTATTCGTGATAAGCGAATAATCATACTACCTGGATGCGTAAAGGGTCGAACTATGCAGTTTATCGAAACGAGCGTGAGCGAGGCATTTTCCAGCGAAGTTATCCGCAGTGAATCAGAGATTAATCTCGCTAAAGCCGGATTAATTTTTGCCCGCAGTGAATACCCGCAACTCGACACGGCATGGTATTTGGGGCAGCTCGATCTAATTGCCGGTGATATTAGCGCGCGTTTAGACCCGCACGCGGATTTAAACCGACGCTTACAAATCATGAACACCTACCTTTTCAGCGAACTCGGATATAGCGGTAATTTCGACGACTATTATGATCCTCGCAACAGTTTTTTAAACGAAGTCATCGACAGGCGAATAGGTTTACCGATCACCTTGTCGATCTTATTTTTAGAACTTGCCCAACGAATTGGAATTGACGCTAAGGGAGTTTCGTTTCCGGGACACTTTTTAATCGCCGTAGCGGAACAAGACGGCGATGTGATCGTCGATGCTTTTGACGGCGGTGCGGTCTTGGCCCGTTCTACATTCGTGCAGCGCTTATTAGAACGCGCCGAGCCGAACACGAAGGTGGAAACCCTAGAGGCAGCCCTTCGTCCCGCGTCGAAATCGGAGATCTTGCTTCGCCAGTTACGCAATCTAAAAGCAATTTATGTGGATAAAGGCTTAGTCGAAAAGACGCTGAATACGATCAATCATATGTTGGTCATCCATAAAGACTTGCTGCCAGAGCTCCTTGAACGTGCAGCGTTGTACGACTCTTTGGGATACGCGCGGGGAGCGGTAGTCGACTATGAACGCGCGTTGCCGAAAATACCCGCGGGTCCGCAAAAAGCCGAAGTCCAATCGCGGTTGGCTCAAGCCCGACAACAAGCGCAAAAATTACACTAACCTCGTACTAAGTCCGAAACAAATTTGCGGACGCGCAGCGAGCAGCAATCGCAATTCACGTTTCCTGTCTACGACACGGGAAAGCTATGACGACGGTTGGACCCGTGGCGATGAAAATCCCCTGCGCGCCGAACGCATAATGAATCGGGTTCGAGACGTTCGCAACGGAGCGGAGAATGACGTGAAATTCGGCCGACGGTTTAAGGGCACGGGGCAAATTGCGGATCTGATTGGCCAACGATTTCGTCGCGCATGCCGCGAACACGGTTTAAACCGGTCGCCGCATGCCTTCAATACCCAGGCATTTAGCCCGCCAATTGAACCGTCATCGCAACTGCAACTATTTTGAGGTCTTAACGCGCGCTCTAAGCTATCCCCATTAGCGCCTAAGAAAATAGATCCAG
>CAWLAW010000174.1:0-6465 GCA_963854885.1 Gammaproteobacteria bacterium
GCGTAATCGTAAGCCCAGGCGTCCGGGTCTGCATGTGCGATTTACGCTCGACAACAGTCACGGGAATATCCTGGCTCCGAGCCTGGCGAACTAGCGGCGGGAAATTCCCGATCATGCCGAGTTTGTCGTCTGAATTGAGCGTAATTCCCGCCATTGAATCTGGCGCCTCGCCCGGCTCAAAGTCTGCTAGATTGAACACATGCTGTGATATTGCATTGACTGTCGCCAGACCAATCGAGCGAAACATGTCATCTTCTCGAGCAAGATACCGCGCAACACGCAGCGCGTCCGCGCCAACGAATTCCTCGGTCTTGAAACGGTCGCCCATGCCACGCTGAGAGTCTCCAAGCCAGGCATAAAATAGACCCGTCGCGCCGCCTTCCAATTCGACCAGGCCAAATTCCGCGTCCTTAGTAGCATCGATCGACGGCTCAGGCAGGAACACCTGGCGAACTTTAGGTATCTCAACAAGCGTCGCTACTTGCTCGGTTACAGCGAGTAATTCTGATCGAACAGACATCGCCGGATTGTAGCAGCGTCGCACGCCATAATTACGCGGCATCGCGTTGTCCCATTGCACTGAAAACGTCGTAGGATGCGACTTGGCAAATTGCACGAACATGATTATGAACCCTGGATCCCCGATCGGATTGCTCGCCGTCGCAATAGCGGTGTGCCTGTGGGGAATTCAACTCCCGATCGCGAAAGGCGCGTTCGAAACACTCGACCCCTTCCACCTGACCTCGATACGCTACGCTGTGCCATCAATCCTAATGCTCACCATCCTTGTGCTAAGGGAAGGCCGCAGCAGCGCGCGCTATGAATCGCATTTCTGGTCCGCGACCCTATTGGGCGTCATCGGAATGTGCGGATCGCCGGCCTTGGTCTTTATTGGAATGGCCATGTCACGCGCCGATCACGCCGCCGTGATTGTCGCAATGCAGCCGTCAATTGCCGCTATCGCTTTGTGGACATTGCGCGGCATTCGCCCCGCGAATTTTACCCTTGGATGCATCGTATTCGCATTCGCTGGAGTCGTTCTAGTGATCACCCAAGGCCAACTAAGCTTTGCGGAAACACGCCGAGAGCTTTTTGGCGATCTACTCGTATTGATTGGAGCCGCGTGTTGGGTTGCCTATTCGATGGGTACGCACCGACTCTCGGGCTGGTCGACCTGGCGGGTTACCGTACTAACCATGATACCCGGCGCGATCGCAACGATTGTGCTGACCGAACTATTAGTTCTCGTCGGTTACATAACTAGACCAACGTTGACGCAAATATTCGAGGTGCGCTGGGAGCTCGGGTATTTATCCTTCATTGGCGTGTTCTTTGCCCTATTGGCGTGGAATTTTGGCAATCGTCGGATCGGACCACAAAATTCCACCTTACTCATAAACTTGCTCCCGGTATCGACGTTTGTGTACCTCGCCACGCAAGGCCAGGAGTTTGCCGCGATGGAATTAATCGGAGCAAGTTTGGTTGTGGCCGCCCTGATTGCAAGTAATTTGACCGTGCGTTCGCAACAAAACGCGAACCAAATGCCGGTTAGGACTAGCGACTAAGGGTCCGATGAATCGTCTACTGGTCCTGTGAATTATCCGGGATCACATTTAGTTCGTGTTTCGTGACAATTCCAATGGATTCGGTTGGCGCGTCAAATAAAATCCTTGCATCGCCACGTTTAAGCTGGTCGACGACGTGTTCGACTTTTTGATCCATCGAATAGTCTTGAAAGCCGTATTCTGTCCCTTCACGCAATACAAATGCTTCGGCCACACCGCGTAAGGCTTCGGCGGTCAATTGATCGAAAGGTATTTCGATCGGTGGTTGACTATCGTCATTCACGAATTGAATTGAGTGCAAACATTGAACTTGATCGGCTACGGTTAAATTGACAAGACCCTATGATAGCCGCAATTCATCGATGTGACGGCTTGTGCCGCGCAGTAAATCACACATCGATTCCGTTTGAATTTCTGCTAACCTGTACCATCCAGGCATAAGTAAACATGATTGGTGAGGGCTTGAGACGCACGGCGCGCTGAGTTTTCGCTGACTATATTTCTAAAGCCAGATTTACATCTCGCCCCTATTTTCAGAGCGCGTCAGCGAAATAAAATGACAGGATTTTCAAATGATCTAGTCCGGCCGTTTGCCGGTCTCAGAGCGGCCCCCGACCGTGCAGCCGAAATCGCTGCTCCGCCCTACGACGTAATTAATGTCGATGAGGCGCGCGAGCTCGCGAAAAATAAGCCTTTTTCTTTTTTACACATTTCGCGTGCCGAGATCGATCTACCTCTTAACACCAACCCTTATGCCGACGAGGTGTATGCTCAAGCGGGACGAAACTTACGGTCATTTGAAAAACAAGGGCTACTGGTACGGGATAGCCAGCCACATTTCTACCTTTACCGGATGCGGGCAGGGGATCGGACTCAAACCGGAATCGCGCTTTCGGCGTCAGTTGAAGCCTATCTCGCCAATCGAATTCGCAAACACGAACTGACCCGCCCGGCAAAAGAGGACGATCGGGTACGCCAAATCGATAGTGTCGACGCCATAACTGGGCCGGTACTTCTCGTCTACCGTCGTGAGGCCGAGTTGAGTGCGTTGTTCTCCCGAATGTCTAAGATTCCGGCTGACGCGACCGTGCCCGACTTACACGGCGTGCAACACGAGTTGTGGTGTATAGCCGATCCGGAAGATGTGAGTACCATCGCACGCCTGTTCAATGGCTTGAACGCGCTTTACATCGCCGATGGCCACCACCGATCTGCGGCGGCAGCCCGAATCGCCAGCGCGCGCCGAGCCAAAAATACTGCGCACACTGGCGACGAGCCTTACAATGGCTTTTTGGCCGTTGCCTTCCCGGACGACGAGGTAACGATTCTCGACTATAACCGTGTCGTGCGAGATCTGAACGGTCACTCAAGCGAGG
The DNA here is from genome assembly GCA_963854885.1 of Gammaproteobacteria bacterium. Classification (GTDB taxonomy): domain Bacteria; phylum Pseudomonadota; class Gammaproteobacteria; genus UBA11873. The sequence goes on from CAWLAW010000174.1 coordinate 2,942, forward strand.
CATTTATAAGTGCGCTTGAAACAAACTTCGACGTTAGTATCCGGTCGAGACCAGTGAAACCCGCGACAGCCCACACGTTCGGCATGTACTTTGGGGGCAGCTGGTATACGCTCACTCCGAAGCACTCCATCAGCAAAGACGATCCAGTCGAACGTCTTGATGTGCGGATATTGGACACCCGGATTCTCGCGCCGATGTTGGGGATTACGGATCCGAGGACGGACTCGCGGATCGATTTTATTGGCGGCTCCCGAGGTCCAGAAGCGATTGCTATGCGCGTTGACTCTGGGGAAATGGCGGTTGGCTTCACGCTCTTCCCAACGTCACTAAGCGACCTGATGTCAGTTGCGGACGCGGATAAGATAATGCCACCAAAATCGACCTGGTTTGACCCAAAACTCGCCGACGGTTTGATCTCATTACCGTTAAGCTGAGTCGCTCGTTGGACTAAGTTATCACCCTGGTCGGTCCGAAGTTAACACAAACTTTTTCGAGTTCATCGGCGCTCAAGACCTGCTCGGCTTGGGCGCATTCATACTTGTCGGATTTACCCGCCCGACGAGTACATCTGAGAAACTGGCAAGCATCACAGTAGCCAAATTCCGCGCCGCGTTTTTCCGAAACCAGATGCGCAAGCATTTTCCCCAAGCCCGAGCCAAGTTCACTGCGTTCACCGTCGCTTAGTTTTAACGCCGCTGAAATCAGGGTGCTAATTGGATCGCGCTCAATAAGCCGTTGAGCTTTGGCAGTAAGTGACAAATGGCGTCGACGCTTATCTGCTTTATCGTCGGTCCGCTTTAACAGTCTTTTCTCAACTAATGCGCCAATCGTTTGCGAGGCCGCGCCAGCCGTTATTCCCTGGTAGGCAGCAAACGCTGAAGCCGTCATCGAAAATCGGTTTGCGTTGGAGAAATAGCGCAAGGCGGACCATTGCGCAGGTTTCAGGCCATCGCGATAGGCGTCTCCGTGAGCACCATGGCTTAGGCGCTCGACCAGGTCCGCTATGTTACTGGCGTCGCGCACTACGGGCCTTGTGTGATACGAAGCTTGAGCGAAACGACATCAGCATTGGTATCGACTCTAAACTAATATTGAAAAGCATAAATCACCGTGGTAGTTTAGACACTTAACCAACAGATCGGAAGCGATCTTTCGCTCCCAATCTACTCGATCAGTTTAAGGAATTCAGAATGCCGATCACCGAAGAAACCCGAACCCGAATTGATTCACTACTTAGCAGCAACGAAGTCGTACTGTTTATGAAGGGCACACCGCAACAACCGCAATGCGGTTTTTCGGCGACCGTCATTGGAATCTTGGGCGGCATCGTACCTAGCTATGCGACGGTTAATGTCCTCGAAGATGCGGAAATTCGCGAAGGTATTAAGGAATATTCGCAATGGCCGACTATTCCGCAACTTTATATAAAAGAAGAATTTGTCGGCGGCTGCGATGTGATCCAACAAATGCATTCGACAGGCGAATTACACAGCACGCTTGGACTTGACGCTGGCGAAGTCGCCGAGCCGAAGCTAAGCATTAGCGATAGCGCGGCAAAGGCGATCAGCAACGTGGCAGATCAAAATCCGGGTTCCGCGGTGCATCTAAAAATCAGCGCGAATTGGAACCATGAATTCAGCGTAAGCCCGGCTAAAGGCCATGAAATCTCTGCGCTCTCGAACGGAATCGAAATCCTACTCGACCGCGATTCTGCGCAACGCGCCGACGGACTAGAAGTTGATATGGTTGAAGGACCGACAGGTGGCGGATTTAGTATCACCAATCCAAATGCGCCGCCGCCGGTCGCGCAAATTGAGGTCGAAGACGTTAAGGCTAAAATCGATGCTGGCGAGGCGCTCGAACTAATGGACGTACGCGAGATCAGTGAACGTGAGCGCGCTTCCATTGAGGGTTCGGTATTGGTCGATCAATCAGTCGTGAATCGGATTGAAGGTTTGCCAAAGGACACCCAACTGATATTCCACTGCCACACCGGGGTTCGCAGTCAATCCGCCGCAGAACATTTTCGCGGACTCGGATTCACCAATGTTGCGAACATGGTCGGTGGAATTGACGCCTGGTCGGATCGGATTGATTCGGCGATCGCAAAATACTGAGGGAGTTGGTGCGCTGCTCACGCGCAGCGCATTGGATATACAGTAACCAATAGCGAAGCAGACCCACTGCTTCGCTATCGCCAACCCGGGTGGCTTGTCGACTAAGCCTAACCGATCAAAGCTTTCTCGTATTCTTCCTGGTTAAATCCCACAATAACTGTCTTACCTGTGCGCAAAGTCGGTGCGCGCAGATTGCCTGTTGGTCCTAACATCGCCTCTACAACGTCATCCGATGGATCACCCTTCGGTGAGAAGCTGGTGACCTTTTTGCCTTTTGCGACAATCACCTTCGCGGCTTTGCCGGCCATATCAGCCGCATGGTCACGGCCTAATTTTCTCGATGCAGGGATCGTTTCTTTTGCTTCTATCCCGTTGGCCTCCAAAAACTTGGCTGCTTTAGTACAGCTAGTTCAGCCTTTACGGAAGTAATACCAGTTGATCGATTTGTTCAATGTTAATTCCTCTCTGGTCAAAGTAGCTCGTCGAGTAGCGCGGATATTTCCTCAGGGCTCGTTTTCGGATCGAAGCGCTTCACGACATCGCCATTCCTGTTAACCAGAAACTTGGTAAAGTTCCAAGTGATGTCCTCGCTTCCGTCGGCATTAGGTTGCGCCGATTTTAGTTCCTGATAAAGCTCACATGCGCCGTTCCCATTGACTTCAATTTTTGAGAACATTGGAAAATTCACGTCATATTTCGATGTCGCAAATTCTAATATTTCTGCATCACTGCCGGGTTCTTGTGCACCAAATTGATTACACGGAAACCCAAGTACTTGTAAATCAATGCGGTTTTCTTGAATGGCACGCAGACCTGCGTACTGACCGGTAAGGCCTCATTGACTTGCGAGGTTCACAACGAGTAAAGCTTCGTCGCGATAGCGGGACAATTCAACGGCATCGCCGGTGATGGAATTCATAGTTAAATCATAGATTGACGACATGGATACTCCTCGTTCTGGTAAGCAAAAAATAAATGGGTAGCCGTTTGTTGGCCAGCTTAAAAATTAATTTTGGCAGGCTAGTACGGCGCTCCGATCGTACGGTCCGGCGTTGCCTTGTCGATTCAAATTATACGCAGTTTGAAAATAACGCGGATCCTATTCCACTTCACCGAATTCGCGCGCGCGCAGCTCAACTCGCCTAATTTTACCGCTAACTGTTTTCGGTAGAGCGTCGACAAATTCAATTTTACGTGGATATTTATATGGCGCAGTGACTTTTTTAACGTGGTCTTGAATTTCTTGTACCAACGAGTCGCTCGCACTATGCCCTGGAGCTAAGACGACGAATGCCTTTACGATCGCACCGCGCGTATCGTCGGGACTCGCAACGACCGCCGATTCTGCGACCGCCGGGTGCTCAATTAAGGCGCTTTCAACCTCGAAAGGACCAATCCGGTAACCGG
>CAWLAW010000175.1:0-6460 GCA_963854885.1 Gammaproteobacteria bacterium
ACTTCGAGCCACATTTGGCATGGCGGCGGAAGGATTATCGACCGCGTGCATTACGAAAGTGTTTCCCACGCGCAGTCATACGGTTGCTGCGCAAGGCGGAATGAGTGCCGCGCTCGGAAATATGGGCCCTGACGATTGGCGTTGGCACATGTATGACACGGTGAAAGGGTCCGACTGGCTAGGCGACCAAGATGCGATTGAGTACATGTGTCGCGAGGCAATTCCAGCGGTAGTTGAATTAGAACACTATGGCGTGCCATTTTCTCGCACGGAAGATGGGAAAATTTATCAACGGCCGTTCGGTGGGATGACGACGAATTACGGCGAGGGTACGGCGCAACGGACTTGCGCTGCTGCAGATAGAACTGGGCACGCAATTCTCCACACCTTGTATCAGCAATCACTGAAACACGACGCAGATTTCTTAATCGAGTATTTTGCCCTCGATCTCATCATGGACGACGATGGCGTCTGTCGCGGCGTCGTTGCGTGGAATCTCGAGGATGGCAGTTTACACGTCTTCCGCGCCCACAAAGTGGTTATAGCGACGGGCGGCTACGGACGGTCATATTTTTCCTGTACTTCGGCACACACATGCACCGGTGACGGCAATGCCATGGTATTGCGCGCCGGCTTACCTCTACAAGACATGGAATTTATTCAGTTTCACCCGACCGGCATCTATGGTGCGGGTTGTTTAATCACCGAAGGCGTGCGCGGCGAAGGCGGCTACCTGACAAATTCCGATGGCGAGCGCTTCATGGAACGCTATGCGCCAAATGCAAAGGATCTTGCTTCTCGCGACGTCGTATCACGCTCAATGACTTTAGAAATCCGTGATAATCGCGGCGTCGGTGTTGATAAAGATCATATCTTTCTCCATCTCGAGCATTTAGGCCCCGAAGTTATTAACGAACGTCTTCCAGGCATCGCAGAATCGGCGTCGATTTTTGCCGGAGTCGACGTGACCAAAGAGCCGATCCCAGTACTACCGACTGTTCACTACAATATGGGCGGCGTTCCGACCAATTACCACGGACAGGCGGTAACGAAAAAAGACGACGATCCCGATTGCGAAGTACCCGGGTTAATGGCGATCGGCGAAGCCGCCTGCGTGTCAGTGCATGGCGCAAATCGCTTAGGTTCGAATTCCTTACTCGACCTCGTGGTATTCGGGCGGGCTGCTGCAAAGCGCGCAGCCGTAGACATTAAACCTGGCGCTTCTCATCCACCAATAAATAGCGCTTCAACGGACAAAATCCTGACTCGATTCGACCGTCTCCGCTATGCCAACGGAAGCCAATCGACCGCCAAGTTACGGCTCGAAATGCAGCGGATAATGCAAAACTACGCGGCGGTGTTTCGCACCGGCGAGGTGTTAGATGAAGGCGTCGAAAAGCTCAAAGAAGTGTGGGACGCCTTCCAGGATGTAAAAGTCACCGATCGGTCGTTAACTTGGAACACGGACTTGGTAGAGACTCTTGAACTCGATAATTTGCTCGCCAATTCGATGGTGAGCATCTGTTCGGCAACCAATCGCAAAGAAAGCCGGGGTGCGCACGCGCGCGAAGACTTTCCCGATCGCGACGACCAAAATTGGCTGAAACACACGCTCAGCTCGCTCGACGAGAATGGCAACGTAACGTTCGACTATCGTCCCGTACACATGTACACCTTGACCGACGAGGTCGAAGTTGTGCCGTTGAAAAAACGTGTTTACTGATACGCATCGGATAGGGGCGCATTAAATGGCGGAATTTACGCTACCAAAGAATTCGAAGGTTTCTAAAGGGAAATCGTTCAGCGCTGCTGAAGGAGCCAAGCGCCGGAAAACGATCGTCGTTTACCGATGGGATCCTGATACGGGCGATAATCCACGCACAGACTCTTACGACATCGATCTCGATAAATGCGGGCCGATGGTGCTCGACGCCATTATTTATATCAAGAACGAAATCGACGCGACATTAACATTCAGGCGTTCTTGCCGCGAAGGTATATGCGGATCTTGTGCGATGAACATCGATGGCACAAACACGTTAGCGTGCACGATCGCGACGGATTCTATTAAAGGTGACGTAAAAGTATATCCACTGCCGCACATGGAAGTGCGCAAAGATCTTGTACCCGATTTACGACATTTCTACGCGCAGTACGCTTCGATCAAACCTTGGATACAAACCCAAACGCCCGCGCCACCGGATCGCGAGCGATTACAATCAAAAGATGAACGGGTTAAGTTAGACGGCCTGTACGAGTGCATTCTATGCGCTTGTTGTTCAACGAGCTGCCCAAGTTATTGGTGGAACAGCGATCGTTACCTAGGCCCTGCAGTTCTATTGCAGGCTTACCGATGGATCATTGATAGTCGCGATGAGGCTACGGGCGAACGACTCGACGATCTCGAGGACCCATTTCGGCTGTATAGATGCCATACAATTATGAATTGCGCACGCACCTGTCCGAAAGGATTAAACCCTGGGAAGGCAATTGCAGAAATTAAAAAACTCATGGTATCGCGAACAATTTGAGCGTGCCGAGGGAACAGCGCGCAAGGTGGCGCAGTCGACGAGGTATGCTAGAACTCGACGTGCTGTTAAATCGCTTTATCGACGCCTGCTACACGGATTTAGACAGTGCCCAACAGGATGATTTTGACAATTTGCTCGAGCAATCTGACGTTGACCTCTACGCCTGGTTTACCGGACGTGGCGCATCGCCTGATTCGCATATCCAGGCTCTCGTGCAGAAAATCCGACAGGTTACGGACTAGTTAAATCGTACCGCTGCGCGGAACAAATTATCATGCCCAGCTTACTGCATCACCTTTCACAATACGACGCGACGAATGTCGTCGACGGCGCTGTTCGTCATTTTGGCGATACGGCCGAGGAACTCCAGAGCGCGCTTAAATCGTCGGCGAAATGTCCATTGTTGTCGCTAGGCCTTGTGTCGATCTCCGGGTCGGATGCCGTGGATTTTATCAACGGGCAATTCACAACCGATTGCACGCAATTATCGGCAGAGCACAGCCAACTCAGCGGATGGTGCGATCCGAAGGGTCGAATATTGTTTCTGTTTGTCCTCTATCGAATCGGAGACTGTGTCTTCGTGATCATACCGAAGGCGCATATTCCAAAATTTCAATCGCGATTGAAAATGTATATCTTAAGGGCTGATGTTGTGGTCGAGGATGCTAGCAACGCTCGCTCGATTGTTGGCATCATCGGTGAACAAGCGCCACAAGATTACGCTTTGGCCGGACTGCAGCAGCCATGGGGTACGATGCAGTTCGAGGACAGGGCCGTTATTCGCTATGGGTTTGGGCGCAGCCGTTATTTAGTTGTAGAAAGTGAGGCGCATTGCGTCGACAGATGGGAGTCGTTAGCGCAGCATAGCGTGGGCGAAGACGTTTGGACGGCTCTCGATGCTTATGCCGGATTTCCGCGGCTCGACGAATTCAGTCAAAATCAATTCTTGCCGCAGCAATTGAACCTCGATCAAATTGAGGGTGTGAGTTTCTCTAAAGGATGTTATCCAGGACAGGAAATCATCGCGCGCCTCAAGTACCGAGGCGAAGTTAAGAAACGATTACGGTCTTTTTCGCACAACTCACCGAACGACGTAATTGGCGGTACGCGAGTCCTCGATGCCGACCATGAGCGTCTATCCGGACACGTCCTCTTCTCACAACGCATCGATGTCGCCCACTGCATTGCCAGCGCGGTAATCGACGTCGGAGCTGACATCCTTTCGCTAAGTTTGGACGGTTATCCTAATGTTCAGCTGCAAGAGCTCCCACTACCTTACCCATCCAGCTAGATGACTCGGCTCGCGCGAATCGGCGAGCGCGACCAATTTCGACCGTCATGGTGGCTTCCGGGCCCGCATCTCCCGACGCTGTGGGCGGCGCTCGCATCTCCGAAACCGCCGTTGGCTAGTCGACGTGAACGACTGCCGCTAGAAGACGGTGACTTTCTCGATCTAGATTGGGTTGGGGGGGCATCGGGTCCACTAATCATCGTACTGCACGGACTCGAAGGCTCGATAAATTCATCTTACGCGCGGCGAATCCTGCATCGCGTTGATCAGCAAGGTTGGGGCGGAGTATTAATTCACCTTCGCGGCTGTAGCGGTGAACCCAACCGCGCCGACCGAAGCTATCATTCCGGCGAAACGGGAGATTTTCGCTTTGTTTTGTCGGTACTACGATCGCGTTACCGCGGTCGCAAACTCATGGCCGTCGGATACTCGTTGGGTGGCAACGTACTACTAAAATTCCTCGGTGAATCGTCTGAGCAAGAATTACCGTACGCGGCAGCTGCGGTGTCCGTACCATTTGATCTCGCCGCAGGCGCTAACCGATTGAATCGTGGATTCTCTAAACTATATCAACAACATCTTGTACGAAGTTTACACAAAAAAATTCGACGAAAATTCGCCAACCGCAAGCACCCATTTTCTTTTGCTAACCTAGAGCAATGGAGTGACTTTTGGTCGTTTGACGATCATGTAACAGCGCCGCTCCACGGTTTTACCGATGCGAAGGAATACTATGCTAAATCCAGCTGCCGGCAGTTCTTAGCGACGATTCGCACCCGAACGCTGATTATTCACTCACGCGACGATCCATTTCTTACGCGCGACGCAATACCTCGTCGAAACGAACTCTCCAGTACAACTACATTACAATTAACGAATAGCGGTGGCCATGTCGGATTCATTTCTGGGCGACTTCCGTTTAAGCCAATCTATTGGCTTGATGACGAAATTATGCACTGGTTTAAAGAGAACCTCGGCATCGATAATTAAATGACTGACATAACAAACCTTGAGGTCGAACAATGATCGCGACAAATCGCGTCTACTGCGTATTAGTGGCGATAATTTGTACCGCACTGCTGGGCTACGGATACTATCTCGAATTCTTTCAAAAATTGTTGCCGTGTCCAATGTGCATATTCCAACGACTTTGCTATATGGCAATTGGCGCTACCGCCATTCTCGGGTCAGCAATAAATCCGAACCGAATTGGTGGGATCATAATTACCGTTTTGATCGGTATCTTTGCCGGAATCGGCGCAAGCATTGCCGCGAGACAAACGTGGCTGCAGCACTTGCCTCCTGAATTAGTTCCCGAGTGCGGCCCAGATCTGAGTTTTATGCTCGAAATGTACCCGCTACTGGAAACAATTGAAAAAGCACTGCGCGGCACTGGAGATTGCGCAGAAGTTTCCTGGCGGTTTTTGACGCTTTCTATTGCCGAATGGTCAGTGGTCTGTTTTCTTGGCTTATTCATTACTGCGGCATGGCAGCTAGTCCGCAACGTCAGAAGCGTAGATTAAATCGCGTGGGTCGTGTTCGTGCCAGAGCTAGGTAACAAAACCAGACAACCCAGGCTAGTCGGGTGGTACGAATGATTATACAAATGGACGTTATTTTGAAATATTGCCGCCGGTTATTTTGTTCGGGGAGCATGGCATCGCTCCTAGCATTCGCGTGCCCTTTAAGCGCCTCAGACTCTGAGTCCGCGTTCGATTATATGACCCTCAACGGGCTTACAACCGTCTCCGTGAATGTTGAGGGGATGCGACGCAACTTCAAAAATTTGGGGCTCGATGAATCCGTAATACTCGCCTCAGCCGAAGCCGAACTTGCATCGTCTGGCATACAGGTTGTGGATATTGAGGCCGCAAGGCTTATACCGAGCGCCGCTTTCCTTCGCATCAAGCTCACTACAAATGAGAATCAATACGGATTTTACAATTACGGCGCATCTGTCGAATTGAAACAGAAAATTGCGCTAAACAACGCCGCCGGCGGTTACATTTCCGGAACGATATGGAAGCAGGGAAAAACAGGCATCGTAATGCCGACGGAACTAGCCAAAATAAGTGTCGCGATTAGCGAATTGCTTATGCAATTTATTGCCGACTACCGCGCGCAGAACCCCGCTACATCACATGCGGCGGACTAACTCCATCGTCACCTTGATTTCACGGCGGGCTCAACTGTCAGCTGTGTAAACCACTCGAGATCCGGGGATTTTTCCTCCCCCGGCGACTCTACAGCAAGGGGCTAGGAACCCGCCTTCTTCTCGAGAATCGACTCATCAAGTTGTGCGTCGACTACGGCCAAGGCGCTCATGTTTATAATTCGGCGGACAGTCGCAGACGGCGTTAGGATATGCGCGGGTCGCTGCAGCCCTAATGTAATCGGCCCAACGGACACGCCCTCTCCGAGTACCGTAAGCAAATTCATTGCGATATTTGCCGCATCGAGGCTTGGCATAATCAATACATTCGCCTGCCCGGTTAAACTCGACTCAGGTAATATTGCGGCTCTAATTGCAGGTACGAGCGCTGTGTCAGCGCGCATTTCCCCGTCAATTTCCAATTCCGGATCCGCACGTTTAATTAACTCGAGCGCATCTGTCATACGGCGTGTTGAGTCACTGCGC
>CAWLAW010000176.1:0-6450 GCA_963854885.1 Gammaproteobacteria bacterium
TCGGTCCAAATAACGATTTCCCTTCGGGTGCTAAAGTGCCACCGATAAAGCGGCCGTGATAGCCACCGTCAAAGACCTCATAACGATAGCCATCTAGTGGTTGGTACGGCCCAAACGTATCACCGTGCAACACCGCAATATGATAAATATCGGTTAAATTTTCATTCAGGAATTTCCAATTGCAGCCGATTTTCATTTCGAATTTATTCGCCAAGCGCAAGCGACCCATTTGATACGGTTCATAGATGCGCGGAAAATCCCATTTTTCCAAACTCCGCATTAGAGGCTCGGCGTCGGGATTAAAATTCACGAAGATGAATCCTTCCCAAAGTTCCGTCTGCAACACCGGTAGTCGGCAATTTTCCTTCTTGAACGTTTTCGATTTTTCCAAATATTGGGCATCCACTAAGCGACCGCTCGTGTCGTATACCCAACCATGGTACGGACAGGAAAAGTATTTCGTGTTGCCAGAATTCCAAGCAACCTGCACCCCTCGATGCCGGCAAACATTGGCAAATGCCTGAATGTTTCCGTTCTTTTCTTTGACGACTACGATGGGTTCGTCGCCGATCTTGTGGGTAAAGTAATCGCCCGGTTTCTCGCACTCTTCTGCGCGACCGACAATTAGCCATTCCTTCATGAAAATTTCTTCAATTTCGCGTCCGAGGATTTCTTCCGAAAAATATACCTCGCCTTTGCGGTGGTTTTCATTGACCTCTGGCGCGTCGTTTACCACGCTGTAGCCAAATTTTTCTGGGTCGTAGCTGATGTTTGCTTTGTCGTTACTAAAATTCGCGGCCATCGATGAATACCTCGCTGATTGTGCAACTAGATCTGGGCGCCCACAAACTTGTGTCCGAACGCACCTCAACTGACACATTAGACCGACCATTCGCAGGGTGCACAACCTGCGATTGGGGGCAAGTTTACTTACTCTTTTGGGGAGGTCTTAGTCTTTACCACACCGGCAATGGTCAAACGGATATAAATCCCCGTTGTATGGCGATAGTTACTGCATGCGTTCGATCATTTGCCCCAAGCTTAGCCATCGTATTTTTGACATGCATTTTCACCGTCTCTTCACTGATCGATAACTCTTTCGCCACGGTTTTATTGCGATAACCGTCCGCGATTAAGCCGAGCACTTCGAGTTCGCGAGAGGTTAATGTTTTCTCGCCGAGATGTTGCGCTATTTGCGTCGCTACAAGACCCGGAATTGCCGTCTTGCCGGCATGCACGGAATGGATAATTGCAACGAGATCGATCAATCCCGTTCCCTTGAGCACGTACCCCCGCGCGCCCGCAGCGAGTGCCCGTTGAATCAACGCGTCACCAGTTTCCGTCGTTAGGACTATGACTCGCGCATCCGCATTGATCTTTCGAATGGCGAGAATTGCCTCGATGCCGCTCATGTCCGGCAAGTGCAGATCCATCAGCGTGACATCCGGGTTGTACTCGTTAAATTTTTCTATTCCCAACGTGCCGGTCTCAGCTTCGGCTACAAGTTCCAACGCCGGATCATTTGCCAAGCCTGCGCCGAGACCTTGGCGAAAAATCGGATGATCGTCGACGCACAAAACCGAGATACGGTTCTTTGACTCATTCGCCATTACGTTCTCGCGGGTTCATAGGCATATGCCAAGTCTCCTGGGACAGACAATCTGGTCGACGTACCTGTGTTAATTCCAGAAGCGATCGACAGCGATGCGCCAATTTTTTCAGCTCTTTCACGCATTCCCGGTAAGCCAAAATGACCGGGCCGACCTAGTTCAACAACCTCCGGCGCGATTCCGCAGCCGTTGTCGGTAATGCGAATATCAAGATGCCGTCCGAATACCAATTCCAAACTAACTTCAGTACCTTTTGAGTGGATCGTCGCATTCGTTAATGCTTCGCGACAAATTCCGCTAATTTCATTTCTGACCAGGGCTTTTACGATTCGAGCCCGGCCATTTACGACGAGTTCAAAATTCAGGTCAGTTTCACCGACCACTTCGGCACCCAATGTCGTCACTGCGCTGATCAGATCGCTGCTGGTCGGCGCCGTGGAACGTAGTAACGAGAGAACCGCACGTCCTTCGTCAATTGCTTGTATCGACGCGTCCCGCGCACGTTCAAAAAGTCCAAGCGCGGAGCTATCTCCGCTATTGAAGCGCTCCAACGCGGCGTCTAGTAAAAATCGCATGCCCTGAATACTCTGCAGCAAGGTATCGTGTAAATCACGAGCGATCCGCACGCGTTCTTCTTGTTGAGCGGTTCGAGCACGTTCTTGCATATCGCGTAGACGAACGTCCTCTTGCTCGTGGCTAAACGCTTCAGCCAATGCACCGGTCACTTGGTCGGCAAGCATACGAAAAAACGATAAGTGGTCTTCATCTAAACGTTTGTGCGGATTGACCCCGCATAGCATAAAAGCCTTTGGCGCGTTTTCCCCGTACGGTTCAAACGGCAGGAATAATATTCGTTCTGGTGCCAAGCTCCACGCGCCACACGGCACGCCACGATCGGACGCGATTGCGCTCGCCAGTGCCGTACTTCGAATTTCTGATTGGGAGACGAGTTTTGATAAACCGGATACGCCACTCGTCTCGATTTTCGCTGGCAAACAGTCACCGTTTGACAAGGTATTGGAACTCGCGCTCAACGTTGCCTGGGTGCGATTATCATCCCACAAATATAGCGCCGAGAAGGGAATGTCATGTTTGTTTCGCTCAAACACTTGGGCGGATATTCTGAGCACGTCGTGCGCGCGGCGCGGCTCGCGCGTACGAGATCCCAACTGTTGAACCGTACGCAATCTTCGCTCGCCAATGACACGCGCAGTCGTCTCAGGAAACATTGTGAACACGCCTTCAATGTCACCGAACTCGTTAATTAAAGGCGAGTAGCTAAATGAACAGTAGAATTCTTCCACATAGCCTGATCGATTTAGAAAAATAGCGGCATCGTCAGCACCGGTCGCCTCACCGGAAACGCGCGTATGTTTCATCAGTGGGCCGATAACGGAAAACACCTCCGACCAAACTTCCTCAGCGGTGTGTCCGAGAGCCCAGGGATGCTTTGAGCCCAATAATTCGCTGTACGCGTCGTTGTACAGCACTAAATGCTCCTCGCCCCAATAGATCGCGCTGCAAAGACGCGATCCGAGGCATAAGTCCATTGCCGTAAGTAGCCCTGTTGACCACTCACTCATCGGCCCCATGGCAGTGCTAGACCAATCGAACGCACTGATCTGCATCGCCATCTTTGACGATTTCAAGGAATGATCGGTCACTGCCGGCATCTGATATTCGGCGCTAGTCGAGGGTAATGAAGACGCCGATAGCTATCCGACTTCGGCTCGCGAAACACTTACATTGATCGTACGAACGACGTTCGGATAGCAGTTTCGCTTTAATCAATTGGACCTACACTCAGCGATGATCAATAGCTCAGTTAATGGGTGATACGAGCGCGGATCGAGACCCGTAAGCTCAACGATGCGCTGAAACCTCGCATAAATCGTGTTCGGATGAACACCAAGCGTGTCAGCGGCCTTTAACACATTCATATTAGCATTTGCGTACGCGCGAATAGTTGCCAGCAGCGCGCCGTTTTGTTTCTCATTAATCTGCTGAAACTCCTCGCTCCAACTCGGCAGCATCTTAGTTAACTCTTGGCCCGCGAAGTGGAGCATTAATCGACGCGCAGAAATATCGGAACACTGCACGACGCGCGATGTTACGTCGGCGAAATCGAGCGCCATCACCGCCTGGCGATGCGCTGCCGGAATCTGCGATGTTGAAGGAACATCATCACTGACTCCGATTAGGATCGCGTTGCCGATGCGCGACAATTCACCGACAACTCGAGAGGCTAATTTCTTGTTCGGGGCAGTCCACCCAGAAATACGCCTCGCGTCTGAAAAAACCATAACAACGTGGTTGTCGCGCAAATCAATTAAACGTCGCGTTGTTGGCAGGCGTAAGGTTTCGTCGATCGATTCTGCGACCCTTCTTGCACGCGTTGGATTCAACATCTCTCCGGGTTCAACAGTCCGCGCCACAGCCACGCAGAATGATTGCCGCCGATCGAGATAGCCTGCATTGTGCAATATTTTTGCCACGCGCCCGTCCGATTCGTCATAACCCTCAAGTAGAATGCTGAGTAATTGCGAGCGCTGATCGCCTGCGACATCGGCAAGGTGGCGAGTCTGCGCGACATATTCTTGGGCGGCGATTGTTGAAATCGTATCGGTATACTCGATGGCAAAATCCGCGACGAGCTCTTGACTATTCTTTCCCGGCGAGTCCGATCCCAAGACGGCTTCGCGAAGCCAGCGTAAAAATACTTTATGTCCGCAGCGATATGCGTGCAGGGTCGCCTCCAGCGGAAAGCGATGCTCTGCCCTGCGCCTTGCGTGATCGCGTACAAATTTGAAATCGTCGAGCGTGCGCTGAGTCAGCAGACGCAAAATTTCTTCCGTATGATCAGGGCCATGGAGAGACATATCAGCTAATACATCCGGATTTCTCGATTCCGAAAATGCCGGTATCTCGGCGATTACAACATCTGACAATTGCGCATTAATTTCGGCTGTATGCGATCGTAGAAAATTAACTACGTCGCTCAATTTTGGAATTCCGCTGAGCTTATGAAGCGCTTCAGTAAGTCCTTTGGCCGGAAATTCATTTTCTAATGTCATTGTGAATTATTACCATAGAGCAACCGAAATTGTCAGCATTTCAACCAATGCTAACGCATAGCTATGTTGATAATCTACAATTTCTTATAGAAAAACAAGCTTGCGGAGATCGGGGTAATTCTGCCTATCTAGGTGTCCCGATGTATAACCGCGAGATTGATTATTAACGATTAAGAATCGGAGAATTAGAATGGCAAAATATCTATATGTTTATCACGGTGGCAGCGCTCCTTCTTCAAAAGAAGAGGGCGAGAAGCTCATGGACGCATGGGGAAAATGATTTGGTTCCTTGGGCAATTCGATTATCGATGGTGGCAACCCGGTTGGCATCTCCTCGACAGTCAATAGCAACGGCTCTGTGGCAAGCGACGGCGGCGCAAACCCGGCAAGCGGTTACAGTTTGGTTGAGGCCGGAAGCTTGGACGAAGCGCTGGAAAAAGCTAAGGGCTGTCCTGTCCTCATCGGCGGCGGTTCGGTGGAAGTTGCCGAAGCGTTCGACATGTAATTCAGCAACAGAAGCCTATTACAGCGACCCACTTAGAGGCAATAAGCTTTTAGGAGTGGGGGTCGCTGTTAACAAGTTGCTGCGTGCCGGAGATGGCTTAGTCGCTATCTCTGGCGCCGTAAACGACAGTCATTCGCGAATCGCATCGCGATATTCTTTAGGTGACGACTTGAATCGCTGGCTAAATCTGCGGCTAAAATGCGCAGCGTCCTTAAAGCCAGACCCAAACGCGATATCGGTTATGGTTTGATTGGCGTAGTCGGGATCGCGCAGCGCTGCTCGGCACGCGTTAAGGCGGCAGTCGATTATCCATTGTTGAATGCTGATATTCAGTTTCCGCGCGACGACGAACAGATAGCTTTTAGAGATCCCTAATCGATCGGCAATGAGCCTCGGCCCTAGGTCTACGTTGCGTAGCTCGTCGTCAATTACGTGTTGAATTAAGTTGCGGAACCGGGTTAATTTTTCCGAATCCACACTACCAACTTGCTTTTGGCTACCGCCGACGAATACTGAATAGATCATACTGGCAAACATTTGCGGCATGACCAGCGCTTGTTCTCGATTCATGGCGGGGCTTTCGCGCCAACTACTTTTCACTAGATCTCGGAGCACTGCCGCGGCGCCCGATGCTGCGGATACTGACACCGTGCAAGCAAGCTCGAGTTGTGGGATGCGCGCCTTAAGAACATCGCGATCGATAATTACCGATAGAAAATCTAGTGGACCGCGCTGGCGTGCTATTAGCGGAATAGCCACGTCCATTAAGACGAGACTTTGCGGCCCGCAGACGGCGCGCCGCCCGGTTTGTTCAAACTCGAACATCCCCTCTGCGACGAACGCGAGAATGACTTTGTTGTTCGCCGCACTTTCGCCGCCATCCGGCACTGTCGCACTAATCGGACCGTTGGCGTAGACATGCGAAAATTCTAAGGTGCCGCACCGTTTGCCACTTACCGACCATGCGTAGCGTGTACCAGGCGACTCAGGGGCGACGACCATTGGCGCAAACGCGTTTGAAATTGCGCTTTCGTATCCTTTTAAGCCTGTTCGAAGCTGCTTCGGGTTTGACGATTGCCCCGTAAGTGAACCGCTCATAAATCCTACCTCCCCGTCGCGACCTAAGACAAAATCGCGTGGGTTATATATCAACTTACAGGGCTGCCTCGTCGTTAGTACCGTACAGATATCTGCGCAGCATTCACAATAGCACTCTGAGACATGTACGTACAACATAGCCACGGTGTTTTTTCGGGTGCAG
>CAWLAW010000177.1:0-6440 GCA_963854885.1 Gammaproteobacteria bacterium
CAGCGCTTGCTCGCGCCCGCTGAACCGGGCGCAAATCCGATGTAACGGTTATCTGCAGGCAACAGATCGCCTGCGAGACGTTCATTCTCAGGTCCAACTCGAACCTGCGGATCGATGTGCAATTCATGCCCAACGCTCAGTTTTGCTAAGCAATGGAGTTGCTCAAAAATTGATTCCGGGTAAACCGAGCCCGGCTCAAGACGGCGATCGGAAAATCGAAAATTTGCCGCTGGTGAGATAAAAACGTCATGGCTTAGACGCTTGAGGAGCAAAGCGTTGCGAATTTTCGGTTCCGTTGCTATAAGAATATTGAAGTGGCCTGCATAGGGTTCGCGCAGTAGTTCGCGCCAACTGATTCCCACCCCGGCAAAATCATGTACTTCGTCTATGACCCCAGCGCACAAGGCTGCGAGCGGACCGTTAAACACACTTTTTCGTAGACCCGCGATCCAAATCAAGCGATGGTTTGGTAGGGCGTTCTTAAGTGCAACGATAACCGGCCACTTGATTAACGCGTCACCAATCCGGTCGCCCGTAACATGTACGCCAAGAGTTAACTGATCAGTATGGCTGATAGGACTTCTCTTCGATTAGCCTCGAGCCCAATTTTTCGTTGATCACCCGCTTTACTGTTGCGCGTTCGTCGTTTGTACGATAAACACTTCGGGCTAACTCGATAAACGAGTTATCGAAGGATTTCTGGCCTTCCTTGTGTCTGATGCTGTCCTCTATTTCCCATAGGGATAGATTTATCGATTTTAACCTTTCGCGCTCCGGCCCGATAGCATCTGAATCGACGCTCGCCCTCAACCAAGCGTCTGTCAAGGTCGCCAATTCTAATTCAACGTTGCGCCGCTTGCTGTCGTCTTGAATACGGTCAAACTTGATCTCTAAAATCGTGATCTTATCGATCAACTCGCCGTAAGAAATACTGATTTGAATGCTCATTAGTGCCTTTTTAGTTCGCCACTGCCGAAGATCCACGCTAAACTTTCCGCGCTTTAAATGCGCAACGACATCATTGATGCGGTCGATCGTGTAGATTGCGGTCCAGGGTGTGAGATACGCTTTCGTTACACGAATTTTACCGCCATTGGGAGCTTACGGCTACGCAACGGCGGGGTCGATCGATGTGCAGACTACCGACCCAGTGTCACTCCGTTACAAATGAACAATGTATGATCTGCAAATCCTCAGCGAGCCGGTATAGCAGTGCTTCTCTCGGCGAGTCAAATTGTTAGGACCACAGTAAAGTGAATTCGGCGTCTCAAAGTTGATGATCCAAGATAGCGTAAAACCAGTTGCGACCACGCTGTGGCTGCTACTTTTGTTAATTGGATCGAGGGAAAGCGTTTGGGCTGACGACGCGAAATCATTATTCCGCGAATATAGTAATCGAATTTATCAGATCCGGATCATCGATCGTAGCTCGGGAAAACAAGCCAGCATTGGTTCCGGTTTTCTGATTACAGCTGAAGGGCTTCTGATTACAAACTATCATGTGATTTCCGACTATGCACACCAGCCCGAACGCTTTAATGTCGAGTTTGTCACCCATGATGGCCAACAGGGCGCACTGTCTTTGATCAATATTGATGTGGTGAACGATTTAGCGCTGCTGAAGCTAGACGTCACGCCTGGGTATTTTATTGAATTAGCCGATTCTCTACCGGCGCATGGCGAGTCGATTTACTCGATTGGAAATCCACATGATATTGGGTGGACAGTTATCCCTGGAACCTACAACGGTATCGCTGCCTACAGCTTTTACGAGCGGATCCATTTCTCCGGATCGGTTAATCCCGGCATGAGCGGCGGCCCCGTGTTAAACGATTCTGGCCGAGTGATTGGCGTTAATGTGGCGACCGCCGGGAATCAATTAAGCTTTCTTGTACCGTTGAATCGCGTTGCAGCTTTTGTCCAAACTTCCTCTGAAACTGAATTTGATGTCGCGACCGGACGTGACGCTATCGCGCAGCAATTGCGCACGAATCAACGTGAGGTAATCGGAAAGTTGGTCGATGCGAATTGGGAAACTGCACCTTTTGGGGACGCGACCGTACCGAGCGAAATAGCCTCTCAAGTGCGATGCTGGGGGTATTCGGACGATGATCCTGACATCTCGTATTCGCATGCGGCGACAACGTGCAATAGTGAAGAACAGATCCATTTATCTGATGGCTTCACGACCGGGAATGTTGCCTATCAGTTCAACTGGCTTGAATCTGAAACGCTCAACGCAATGCAATTTTATAATATGTATTCAGAGAAAATTGCCAAGGCATATGCCGATAACGAAGCGGGAAAGGAAGATGTGACGGAATTTGTTTGCCACGACGGCTTTATAGAATCGGCCTCATTGAGTTCGACAAAAATCGTGACGAAATCTACTTTCTGCGTCCGTGAATATAAAAAATATCCACAGCTTTTCGATGTTTTATTCTTTGGCGCGTCGGTTCATTTAGAAACTAAAGCATTGATTAGCCATTTTACTATCGCCGGAGTCGAAAAAGGTTTGGCGATAGCTTTTTTACGCAAGTTCGTTGAGAGCGTTAGGTGGAATTAGTCTTTGAAATAGTCAATCGCGCGGGCCGAAGTCTAGAAAGGCACCGAGCAACAGGGGAGCGCTTGTCGCTTGGGCGAGCGTTCGATAATGATCTGATTTTATCAGACGAAACGGTCAGCCCTCACCACGCTGCTATTGAAAAAAATGCTGCCGGCGAAACAGTGATCGTAGACCTAAATAGTTTAAACGGTGTTCGTAGTGGTCGTGTCGCAGCGCGCGAGACATCGCATCTACTAAGCTCAGGCAATGAATATAGTTTTGGTCGTCTCAGAGTGCGAATCTACGACCTCGATCACCCGGTTGAACCGGCGGTTCTGATCGGCGGTACGGACGGAATTGTTAATGCACTCGGCAGCACCTCGGTGCTTTCAATCATTCTTGCAACAGCATTCCTTGTCGCGATTGGCGAGCAATGGCTAAACACGTTCTCGACGATTGTGTGGCAAGAACTAGCGATCGGCGTAATTGGCGTAATTACGGTCGGTCTGTTAATTGCGGCATTTTGGGCCGTCGTTGGTCGGGTTGTAAAACACGAGGGTCGATTCCAGACACAGCTCGCGTTAGTCATGAGTTACCTGCTTATCCAAAGTGGCGTTGTATCAGGTTATGAGATCCTGCAGTTTAATACGCTAAATAAAGTACTCAGTGTTAGCGTGTTTCTTTGCGTTAGCGTTCTCGTGCTAACTGCATTCGTGTGGTTGGCGCTGCATGTTGCTACCCACCTGGCTAGCGAGGCGCGCTTGCGATTCGCTCTTATCGTCGCGAGCGTGTTACTCGGTGTTTCTCTTTACCCTGAAGTGCTCAAGCAAACGGATTTCTCGGCAACTCCGGAATACATACAGAAAGTTAAACCCCCGACGATGCGTTTTGCTCGTGGGGGAGCGAAGGAAGCTTTCATGACCAGGGTCGAACAGCTATTTGATCAGCCGAACCATCACGACGATTAGCTGTCCGAGCGAACGGGCTTAGATTTTTCACTGAACGGAGTTTTTAGATGTTGGATTTTAGACGGCTGGCCATTGTTGTTGTATTCACTTTCAGCCAGGCTTTAACCGTGGCTCAAGCCGACGCGTTTGAAGCAGACAAGAAATTGGAGGCGAACGCAAAAAAATGGGCCGGGGAATTTATTACTTTTGTCCAAGCGCAGTATGACATCGAGCTCGACTGGTCTCATACGAGCATTAAATATCTAGATGATGTTGTTGACTCCCTACACGAGGCGTACGTTAAGGAGCAGCCGACTGACGAAGAAATATGGCTGGTCGCGCGCGCGCTAGGTAGTTATGTCACGGAGGTTTACCGAATTTTGAACGGCGGTGTATGGGGGTGGGTGGAAAATTCCGAAGGCTCTTTCCCCGGGGTTAAAGCAACTAGCGGTGCTACGTTTGTTCCGTTCGAGAAAGTGCTGGATCGGATCAAATCCCACGACGACCCAGATATTTGGGAATACTACGGAATTATTTCCGATTACTAATCGGCTCATTTACCAATACAAAATGTAGAAAAGATATCACCGAGCAGGTCTTCACTAGTGTACTCCCCGGTCAGTTCGGCGAGCGCATTACAGGCTAGTCGCAATCTTTCTGCGCTTAGCTCAGGCGCGTCGTAGCACAAGGACGCGTAATCGAAGCTTAACGCATCTAAGGCTCGGCTTAGGGCGTCTAAATGGCGTTGTCTCGCGAGCACGATATTTTCGCTATCCGCACCCAGTCCGAAATGATTCAACAACGCCGACCGTAACAAGTCGATGCCTAAATTTCGCTTGGCAGATAATTGTATATAGGGCCCGTCAGTTTTCTGTTCCAGGCGCGGCAGTAAACCGTCTAAATCGATCTTATTACGGATTGTAAATGTTTCGACTGAAGCTCTTCTGACCAGCGGAGCCAGTGAATCGTCCTCTCCATCGACGATATACAAAATCGCGTCGACTTGGGAAATTTTTTCCTTGGCGCGCCGCACGCCTTCCTGCTCTATGACGTTACTCGTTTCACGAAGCCCGGCGGTGTCGTGAATGCGAACGGCAAGACCGTCAAGGTTAATATCTACGGATAGAATATCCCGTGTCGTTCCGGGAACGTCGGTTACAATCGCCTTGTCGTCACCTGCTAGTACATTAAGCAAGGTTGACTTACCGACATTTGGGGCTCCTACAATTGCAATGTCGACCCCAGAATTGAGCCGCGCACCACGGTCAGCGTTAGCCAACATTCGTTCGATCGTTTTCGCCGCTGCGGCTAGTTTCGAGGTCAATTCGACGATAACATTTGACGGCAGATCGTCTTCTGGAAAATCGATAGTTGCTTCCGTTTGTATTCGAATATTTTTAAGTTCGGCTGATATCTCGTTAACTTCACGCGAAAATTTTCCGCTAAGAGAGTTTAGAGCCAGTCGCGCTGCTCGCATCGATGTGCTCTCAATTAAATCAGCGATCGCTTCGGCCTGAATCAGGTCTAGTTTTCCATTGAGAAATGCGCGTTCCGTGAACTCGCCAGGTCGTGCGATTCGAGCGCCTGCAGCGACACATATTTTCAGCACTTCCTGCATTAAGGTGATGCCGCCGTGTGCTTGGATTTCTATTACCTGTTCGCCAGTGAAAGATCTTGGCGCTTGGAAGTAAATTACCAATGCGTGATCGATTGTTTCGTTATTTGATCGAATGCCTCGTAGCGTCGCTACTCGCGGAGGCGGTAAAGAACCGATGACTTGGTTAGCTACTTGCTGTAAGTCGGAGCCGGATAGTCGAATGATCCCAACGGCGCCACGTCCTGGGGGTGTAGCAATGGCAACAATTGGTTCGGTTAACGGCATGAGGGCGATGCCTTTGGTGGGACCCTATGGTGACGCGGCCTCAATAGAGCGGGTGATTTGCCATTGTTGCGCGATAGACAATACGTTGTTTACCACCCAATATAAAACTAGACCCGACGGAAAGAACATAAAAAACACGGTAAATGCGATGGGCAATATTTGCATGACTTTCTGTTGAATCGGATCCATTGGCGCCGGATTAAGCTTCTGTTGAAACCACATGCTGACACCCATAATCAAGGGCAGCACATAGAGCGGATCTTTCGATGAAAGATCTTGTAGCCACAGGGCGAATGGTGCTTGCCGGAGTTCGACGCTTTCGAGTAACACCCAATACAGCGAGATGAACACCGGTATTTGAACGATGATCGGTAAACATCCTCCGAGCGGGTTTATTTTTTCCTCTTTATACAATTCCATCATGGCCTGATTCATGCGTGTCCGATCACCGCCGTGACGTTCCTTTATTGCCAGCATTCGCGGCTGAACCTTGCGCATATTCGCCATCGATCGATAACCAGCAGCAGATAACGGATAGAAGAATAACTTTATTAGCAAGGTCAGCAGTATAATTGCCCACCCCCAATTGCCGGTGACGTCACGAATATACTGCAACGTTACGAACAAGGGTTTCGCGATAAACCATAGGACGCCGAAATCTACAGTTAGCTCTAATCCGGGCGCGACCTTGTGTAGTATTTCTTGGAGTTTAGGTCCGATAAAAATGGACGATTTAAAACTGTCACTAGCACCGCCGGGTAGTGACATGCTTGGGCCCCAGTAGCCGACTGCATACCGTTTATCGTCAATAATCAGCGAATAGAAATGGCTGGTATTGGCTTCCGGTGGAATTAGCGCACTAACGAAGTAGTGTTCGAGGATACCTATCCAACCGTTTTGGACTTCGGCGTCAATTGGCGAATCCTCAAGATCATCGTAATCGAATTTTTCATAGCGTTTCTCTGGGGTCGATAATGCCGCACCAGTGAATGTATAGACTAGGCTACGTTTCGATTCAGGTTTTGCGCGTTGCAGCTGTTCGTAAACGCGCCCGTTCCATGGCTCG
>CAWLAW010000178.1:0-6435 GCA_963854885.1 Gammaproteobacteria bacterium
CGGTCAGCATCATGCCCATATATTCAGCTTGAATTGGCATCGTGGTTCTCCTCAACGGTGATCTTTAGCCATAACGACGGCAGAGCCTGCGCCCGGATGCGCCCAACCGAGATTCGCCGTCAATTCCGGATTTTTCACTTGGCGGCACCCGCCTTCGGTGTAATCAAAGGTGTGTAAGCGCCGGCCGTCTTCACCGATCGGGCAGCTATCATCGACGTCGCCGCGTAACTGACGGACGTTTTCAATAACCATGCTCATACCATGAGTGTACCCCTCGCATAGATGTCCGCCTGAGGTATTGTTTGGCCGCTTACCACCAAGTTCTATCGTCCCATTGGAAACATAATCCCCGCCTTCGCCTTTCTTACAAAATCCGTAATCTTCGAGTTGTAACATTGTTGTAAACGTGAACGCGTCGTAGGATCCCGTGACGTCGATATCTTCCGGTCCAACACCAGCATTCGGCCACAAAATATCTTTTGCGTAATGCCCGGCTACCGTCGAGATAGGTCCGTGCTGGTAATGAAGGTGGATGTCACCACGCGGCTTACAAACGCGACCGGCAACCGATTGGATCACTGCCGGCGGATGCGGGCAATCGCGTGCGCGATCGATGCGGGAAACGATGATGCAGGTCGAATTATCAGTTTCAACGCAGCAATCAAGGAGATGTAGTGGCTTGCAAATCATCCGCGAGCCGACCACGTCTTCAACGCTGTACCGTTTCCGATAAAATGCTTTTGGATTGTTGGAGGCGTGCTTGCTATGCGCAACTTTGACTGCCGCAACTTGCTCCGATGTTGTGCCGTAGTCGTACATGTGACGCATAAACGTCGGCGCGAATAACTGGCCCGCGCTTTGCCAGCCATAAGCGCGATGATGAATCTGGTCACCAACGATCGGGGCAGCAGAACGAGCACCGGTTCCACCGATTCTCACTTGTGAGTATCCATTCATCGAACGATAAATCGCAACCGTCTTACACATACCCGCTTCGATTACACCGATTGCAATGCCGATTAAGCATTCCGTCGAAGAGCCACCGCCATAGATGTCGGTATAAAAGTTGAGTCGCATTCCAAGGTCGGTCGCGATATGCGGGGCAAATGTCGAATCGTTATTCGAATAACTCAGCATGCCGTCGACGTCGCTCGCTTGCATGCCGGCATCGGCAATTGCGTTACCGACGGCCCAGCTGGCCAGCGAGCGCGTCGATTGATCGGAGCCACGGCGGTAGCTAGTTTCACCGATGCCGCAAATAGCGTACTTTCCACGCAAATGTCGGGGTGCCGAAGTCTCTATGTCACTGCTGTTGGATAGCGTCACATTCGTCCTCCTAAAGGTGGAATCAGCGGTAAGTCTACCCTGATTAAAACGCCTTCAGGAAGTTGATTGATTCATCCAAGGGAAAGGCGATATTGGCCGACGTCTGAGTCATGTTCATCTATCATCCGTAGCGAAACACTTGTCCGCACTCAGCTAGCAAGATATGTTCTGGTACTCAATTGGAGGATGCACATGGCTGGTTTATTAGATGGGATCCGAGTCGTCGAAATTGCGACATTTGTATTTATGCCCGGCGCCGGGACCGTAATGTCTGATTTTGGCGCGGATGTTATTCACGTCGAGCCGCCGGGGATTGGCGATCCGTATCGGATGTTGTATCACATGAAGCCGCTTCCACAAGGTGAGAAAAATTATTGTTGGGACTTAGATAGCCGCAACAAGCGTAGTTTAGTGGTTAATTTAAAAACCGATGAAGGGCATGAAATCATCATTGACCTGATTAAAGATGCGGACGTGTTGATCACCAATTTCCACCCGTCCGTTCTAAGCGAATTGCGCATAACCTACGAAGAATTATCTGAGATTAATCCCCGACTGATCTACGCGCACGGAACAGGGTTCGGTGAGCAAGGTGAAGAAGTCGAGAAACCTGGCTACGATGCCACCGCCTGGTGGGCGCGCACCGGATTAATGGATTCGGTTAGGCCGGACGGCGGTGCGTTGGCGATGTCAACGGCCGGCATGGGCGATCATCCTAGTAGCATGACGACATTCGGTGGCATCGCCTTAGCGCTATATGCTCGCGAAAGAACCGGCAAAGGGACAAAAGTGTCGTCCTCGTTACTGGCGAATGGAGCATGGTCGAATAGCATTTTGCTGCAGGCCGCGTTGGACGGTTGTACAACCTACGTGCCACCAACGCAGTCAAATACCTCGAACGCAGTGGTCAACCACTACAAATGCGCAGACGGACGATCATTGTTCTTGGTGTTGATCAAAGAAGCAGAAGAATTTGGTTTGTTTTGTGACGCGATCGAGCGCCCAGATATAAAAGACGATCCGCGCTTTGCAGAGTTAAATGTCCGCCGTGAAAACGCACCCGCACTCGCCGCGGTGCTATCACAGTGGTTTGCCGAGCGCCCGCTTGCCGAATGGCAGAAAAGGCTCGATGACCATGCGATTACGTTCGCTAACATCGCCACGACTGAGGAAGCGGTGATGGATCCGCAATTCATCGACAACAACCTATTCGTGGAATTTGCCGATCAACCGGGACGTCAGGTGGTGAATAGCCCGCTCGAGCTTCGAGATTTTCCGAAACGTGCGCCAATTGCCGCACCGGAACTCGGTCAACACACGATCGAAGTGCTGCGAGACCTCGGTTATGACGAGCAGCGTATTTCGGGATTGATTGATTCGAAGGTTGTCAGCAGTTCTTAAAGCCTCGGTCCGTCTCAGTTGTCCGAAGCGGAACTAGCACCGCGGAGGTTGCCTCTTCCGCGGCGCTAGCAGCCTTAGTCGCGCGCTTGCGCTCGCGCTAACGACGGGCGGTCGTAGCACGCGTCTGCCCAGCGCTGAACGTTCGCGAAATTTGAGTAGTCGAACTTAACCATCTTCAGTAGCAGCATGACCGCCGAGACGTTTAGATCCGCGATACTGAATGCGTCCCCGACAAGCCATTCTCGATTCTCGAGTGCCCCTTCGAGTACCGCAAGCGGCCGCGCGAGTTGCTTTTCGGCCGACGCGATGATCTTGTCGTTGCGCTTTTCCGTCGGCGTAAACAGTTTTTGCACGACGATTTGCATCTGCAAGTGTTCAATCTCACTAATCCCCCACACGGACCATTGCCAGGTTAGGGCTTCATCTTTCGCGTTCTGTGGATACAGATCGCCGCCATAGGTTTTTGCGAGATAACAATTGATCGCCATGGATTCGCCGATTGTAATTTCGCCGTCGACTAACGTCGGGATCCGGCCATTGGGGTTAACCGCGAGGTATTCCGGCGTTTTCGATCCTTGTGCAAAGTCGACAGGGACGTGTTCGAAATCAAGGCCTATTTCCTCTGCTGCCCACAGCGAGCGTTGCGCGCGTGAACCTGACATTCCGTATAGGGTTGGTTTACTCATCGTGAATTTCCCGTAGCGTTGGAGATAATAGAAAATTAGCCTGTCAGCGACAGCCGTCGAATTCAACAAATCGCTAATGGTAACTAGCGTACTGCACCAGGTGCAATCATAATCTGTGCAATTCAGTAAAGCGCGAACGCAGCCCGCATGGTCGGTTGCTCGTGTTCATGCAGAGGATACAGAAATGAAGGTTTATCAAATTGTTTCGGACGGCGATGTCGATGCGCTGGCGTTAAACGAAATCGATGTGCCGAAGCCCGGACCGAAGGACGTTTTGATCCGAATTAACGCCTCTTCAATTAACTATCGAGACTTGTCCACGATCGAGAGTGCCGTGGCGCGTGGGATCCGATTTCCCCGAATTCCAAACTCCGACGGCGCCGGAGATGTGGTCGAGGTTGGCAATGAGGTCACTCGGTTTAAGGTCGGTGATCGGGTGTGCGGAATATTTTTCCAAGATTGGATTGACGGGGAATTAACCGAGCCAGACACGCAAAAGATGCTCGGCGGTACGGCAGAGGGCATGTTGGCAGAGTATCGCGTATTACCAGAACATGGGGTGGTTTTAACACCGCCTCACTTGACGGATATTGAAGCCGCAACATTGCCATGTGCCGCGCTAACTGCCTGGAATTCGATGGTTGAAACGGGCGGTGTAACCAGCGGCAGTACGGTATTACTGCTCGGCACAGGGGGTGTTTCGGTCGTCGCTCAACAACTCTGCAACATACTCGGTGCGCGAACGGTAGTGACATCATCCAGCGATGAAAAACTGTCACGTATTCGTGAGCTCGGCGCCTGGGAGACGATTAACTATCGCTCCAATCCCAATTGGGATCGCGAAGTGTTGGACGTCACCGAAGGACGGGGCGTCGATCACACGGTCGAAGTTGGCGGCGCCGGGACGTTGCAAAAATCGATGAATTCGACGCGTTTTTGCGGATCGCTCGGAATCATTGGAATACTGACCGGCGGCGAAGTCGACCCGCTCGCCATTTTACGTCGTTCTTTGCGCCTGCGCGGGATTTACGTTGGTAGCCGCAGGATGTTCGAAAACATGAACCGCGCAATTACTGCTCATCAAATGCGTCCGGTCGTTGATGCAACGTATGCGTTCGAGGACGGGCGGCAAGCCTATCACGACATGCGCGCCGCGAACCATTTCGGCAAGCTAGTCATCACAGTTTGATTTTCGCGATATTACCCGCGGCAAAGACTGAATTTAGCAAGGAGTCTCAGCGGCCACGATGGTGCGTAACATTTCCCGCCGAAAGCCATCGCGGTCGTTAAACGCGTGGTGTAAACAACTTCGATTATCCCACATCACAAACGTATTCTTTTCCCAGCGCAACCGGCAAGAGAAAATGGGTTGGGTAATGTGGCGACATAAAAAAGTAACCAGGAGTTCTGCTTCGTACTTTGATAGCCCTTTTGCGCCAATTGCGTAGCTTTCGTCGACGTAAAGGCTTCTTTTGTTCGTCACCGGATGGGTACGAACTAATGGATGATGCGTGCCGTCGAACAAGTCCTGTTCGTTCGGATCGAGGTCCATCGATGCGAATGCTTGATTTGCGCCCGCCCCCGAGTTTTTCATTGCTGCCAAAATGCGTCGGCCAGACATATGGCCTTTAAGCGGTTCGAGCATCGTTTTCATCGTCTCGCTTAATGTTTCGTAGGCGCGTACCGTGTTGGCCCACAATGTGTCGCCGCCGTACGACGGAATATCCACACCGTAAAGCAGGCTAATCGCCGGCAGTTACTGCAAAAAAGATGAATTCGTGTGCCAACTGCCGCCGAAAATTATAGCGGATTGTTGATCGGCTTCTTTGAGCACGCGTTGGATATTTAGATGCCC
This sequence comes from Gammaproteobacteria bacterium, assembly GCA_963854885.1. Classification (GTDB taxonomy): domain Bacteria; phylum Pseudomonadota; class Gammaproteobacteria; genus UBA11873. Next base: position 5,269 of record CAWLAW010000178.1, read on the forward strand.
GTCGAGCCCTGCTGTATACGCGTCAACGCCAAAACTACGGAAACGCTGTGTCGGATTTTCTTGGTCAGCGAAGGTTAAGTTTTGATCGCGAAAATAAACCATTTTGTGTTGATAGAGAGCGTCGACAATCTCCTCGAAAATTGTGTCGTTGAGCTTAGATAGATTGGTCTGTTTGATTGCAGCGCCCATTGCGCTCGCCAATGGTTCGACCAAAATGTGGTCGTAGTGCTTGGCGTGATTGTCGGTGCCTCCGGCAGGTTGAATGTACTCAGCTGATAGGCCGCTCACGAGCAAGTCCTCAAGATTTCGATGCAGTAAATTATTGTGTCGGCGCGAGAAACGCCGAAATTTTCGCGAAACAGCCGTTCTTTCAAGTGAAAACGAGCGGCGCGGACAATGTTAAATTTAACGATATGAGTAAGATTGATGACGAAAGCACTACAAGAACTCGTTGATATTCTTCGCCCAACCTTGATCGGACCGGATAAGTATCGCGGCATCGGCTCACGGAACGACGGAGCACCAGGTACCTACGGCGGGCATTTTCTCGGTCAAGCAACGGCTGCCGCGTCAGCGACCGTCGGCGACGATCGGGCGCTCCATTCGCTCCACGCCTATTTCCTACGCGGCGGTTCGCCCGGCGAGGCGATAGATTACAAGGTCGAGCGCGTGCGGGATGGCCGATCGTTTAGCGTACGTCGAGTGATGGCTAGTCAAGACGGTGAGAATAAGTTCGAGTTGTTGGCATCATTCGCGGTGCCAAGCGAAGGCGCTGAAATCGCCGCGGTTTTGCCAAGCGATTTTGAAGATCTACCGGAACCGGAATCTTTATCGCGCTATAAAGAGTTGATGATGAGTCACGATCCCATCCCGCTACCCAAAGATTGGGCATTGCGCGACTACGGGCTTGATGTGCGCGTGGTGAATGCGCCGTGGAGCCGCAACGGGATATCACCCGCGGGAGGCATTCGTATGTGGATCCGGGCGGACGGTACGGCGCCGGCCGAGCCGAAACTGCACAGCGCAATGTTGGCGTATCAGAGCGACGAATCGCTCGCCGACAATATGCTCGTACCGTTCGGTTTGACATGGTCCTCGCCGAATGTCTTTTTCGTGAGTCTTGACCACGCCATGTGGATTCATCGGCCGATAGATTTAAATACCTGG
>CAWLAW010000179.1:0-6426 GCA_963854885.1 Gammaproteobacteria bacterium
TGGACTTGCGGCACAAACGATGCTTCAACTGAAAGTGAGTGGGCTCCCAGTAGTGGATGAAGATGGCGAATTATGCGGCTTGCTCTCGGCGTCAGACTTATTTCGCTACATCGTTAAAACTGCCGCTTAATTTTATTCGGTCGACGACCAATCGATGCGCCAACACGGCTGCCCGCCCAACTCTTAGTTCTGGAACAAACCTCCTCACCCAATGCTTCGATTCTTAATCTCACGTCGAATCCACCGCGCTTTGGGTTGGATATTGGTCACGGCGATCATTGTCCTATCGCTCATCCCAGGGGCCCCGCTGCCCAATATTACTCACGACTACGACGATAAGATTGCACATAGCTTTAGTTATGCGCTACTAATGGCATGGTTCGCCGCAGCCGAGCGGAAAATTCTGTGGCCCAAAATCGCGTCGCTCGTGTTCTTACTCGGTTGCGCACTTGAATGCTGCCAAGCCCTAATTCCTTATCGAACCGCATCGCTCGGCGACATCGTCGCCAACAGCCTAGGCATTCTGATTGGGGCGATTATCGCAATTGTTTTGACCACTGGATCGAGATCGTTGCGCCGCGCAAAATAGTCACCCAGTATCACGTTTCACGAACTTACTCGGCAAAGCGTTGAGTAGCTCATATGGGTTAAAAAAACATTATGCAATTAGACACCGTCGCAACGCGCCCGCTGGATGGACTTCGCGTTATTGAATCCGGACAACTACTTGCCGGACCGTTCGCAGGTACGATCCTTGGATACTTCGGCGCCGAGGTAATAAAAGTTGAACCGCCGGGAAAAGGCGACCCGATTCGCGGATGGCGAAAACTTAGAAACGGCCAGTCGCTATGGTGGTCTAGTCTTGCGAGAAATAAGAAGTCCGTCACTTTGGATCTAAAGTCCGATCGCGGGCAAGATCTTATGCGTGGCTTGCTCGAAACCGCAGATGTTTTAGTAGAGAATTTCAAACCCGGTACGATGGAAAAATGGGGTCTCGGTCCGGATGTATTCAAAGAAACAAATCCGGGCTTGATCTACGCGAGAATCTCTGGGTACGGACAAACAGGCCCGTCCGCACCGAAACCGGGTTTTGCTTCAGTATGCGAAGGGTTCGGTGGGTTTCGCTACGTTAATGGGTTTCCGGGCCAGCCGCCAGTACGACCAAATTTAAGCATGGGGGATACCTTGGCAGGAATTCACGCGGCTCTTGGGATCTTGTTGGCTTATATCAATCGTAGCCGCGATAGCAAAGGCCAAGGTCAAGTCGTTGATGTGGCAATTTTTGAGAGCGTATTCAATTTGCTCGAAGCCGTTGTCCCGGAATTCGACGGCGCTGGAATGATCCGTGAGCCGTCCGGTTCAACGTTAACCGGAATTGTTCCTTCCAATACCTATCGCTGTGGCGACGATAAGCTGATCGTCATTGGCGCGAATACAGATTCGATGTTCAAGCGCTTGTCAAAAGCCATGAACCAGCCCGAAATGGGTGACGATCCGCGACTCGATAGTAATAATAAGCGCGTTGAACACCAAGAGGAGATCGACGATAAAATCGCGCACTGGGCGAGCTTAGAGTCGTCCACTAGCATACTGTCAAAGCTCGATGATGCGGGGGTCGCAGCCGGCCCGATATACAGTGTGGCTGACATATTTACCGATCCCCAATACGCAGCCAGAGGCCTTCTTCAAGAAGTGATTGTTGACGGTGAACCGTTAACAATTCCCGCAATCGTTCCGCATTTATCCGCCACCCCGGGCGCGACAACCTGGCCGGGACCAAAACTCGGTTCGCACAATGACGAGATATTTTCGTCTATCTTAAATCTATCCGAACAGGAACAATCCGCACTGCGGCAAGACGGGGTCATCTGACGACGATTCAATCCGGATCACGGTCGAGCGACTTTTTGCTTACGCCAAACTGCAAATTCCTGAGTTATTGCTGGCTGTGCTCGGACAAGAATGTAAATCGATCTGCGATGATGCGAAATTGCACAAACATTTGCGCACCGGTTAACCACTGAGCCCTGGGATTTGGCAACTTTCCGGGAAAAGCACTTGTCTCGTTATATTGTGACACTTTAGGTAGCATTGGATAACTCTCGCCGATTTCAATTTAAGCTTACAAATTTATTATTTCTGGCCGAGCGTCGAATCGACCCGTGCGACGAAAGCCGGCTAGTTTATGCAATAGAGGACGACCGATGAATCAACCATCCCATATCATTGCTCTGGACATAGAGCTGCCGGACGATAACGAGTTAGCTGATGATTTAAAGAAGTTCTTCGCCATTTGCCGCGACAAGCTGGGCCTCGTTCCAAATGTGCTTGCTGCATACAGCCACGACGAGGAGCAACTGCGGACATTCTCGCGTTTTTACAATGCGCTAATGTTCGGCCCGTCCGGACTCAGCAATCTTGAAAAGGAAATGATCGCTGTGGTCGTTTCATCAGCAAATCATTGCTTTTATTGTTTAACCGCGCACGGTTGCAACGTGCGCGAATATTCCCAAAATCCGATCCTTGGAGAATTGCTGGTGATGAATTATCGAGCCGCCGATCTAAGCGCACAACATCGCTCAATGCTCGACTTTGCCGACAAACTAACGACCGATGTTCACTCGATGGGCGAAAGCGATCGCCAAACTTTACGCGACAATGGATTCGCCGAGAAAGACATTTGGGATATCACGAATATCGCCGGGTTTTACAACATGACCAATCGCGTGGCAAGCGCGCTCGATATGCAACCTAACCCGGAATACCACGGGATGCATCGTTAGACGAGTGCGTACGCCAACATCGTGGTTTCCTCTCGCGTTAGCTACATGCGTTGTGCTCACACCGTTAATTGCAACCGACTGTATCGCGCTCGGGAAGGTTCCTGGTTCGATCGAGAAAATACTCGATGCATATAAAATTCCGAGCGCCGCGATCAGCATTGTGGTGCAGGGTGTCGGTTCCGACGCGCCGTTACTATCGGTTAACGCCGCCACCCCGAGAAACCCCGCATCGACAATAAAACTGTTAACAACTTTCGTAGCACTCGACGTCTTAGGACCAACATACACTTGGCCAACGAAACTTTACGCGCTCGGACCAATAACCGACGGCGTGCTGGACGGCGACTTGCTCCTAAAAGGCTACGGCGACCCGAACCTTGTGGTCGAGGAGTTTTGGAAAATGTTGGGCGAATTAAAATTCCGTGGCGTGACGTCTATTACTGGCGATCTGGTTATTGATGATACACACTTCTCGGTTCCGCCAATCGATCCGGGCGCGTTCGACGAGCAACCGTACAGACTGTACAACGTTGTACCCAACGCGGCGATGGCCAACTATAAGGCTGTTGAATTCCAATTCTCGCAGGCTGGCGATGGAAAAACCGTCAATATTCGAACCCACCCTGCATTGCCTAATTTAGAAATTACCAACAAACTCACCGTGCGCAAAGGCAAGTGCCGCGGCTATCAATATGGCATCAATATGCACATTGCAGAGCCGCAACTTGGCAACAATGTGATTTTTTCGGGCGCTTTCCCGTCCGGCTGCCGCTCACATTCCATGCATCGCAGTGTGCTCAATCACGATTCGTATCTGTTCGGCACGTTTGTACGACTTTGGAAACACTGGGGCGGATCGATTTCCGGTTCGTTCCGCAAAGGGATAGCCCCCGAACGCGATAGACCTATCGTGACGAAGCGATCGCGGCCACTCGCCGAAATCATTCGTGGGGTTAATAAATGGAGTAATAACGTCATGACCCGATTATTACTTTACAGCCTAGCAACGACAAAATACGACGCACCGACGACAAAACAGCAAGGCATCGAGGTATTGCGCGAATACTTACAACAAAATGGCATCGATGATTCTGATCTCATTATCGATAACGGTGCAGGTTTATCGCGTGACACGAGAATTACCGCAACGCTGCTAAACGAATTACTGCAGCACGCGCACCGCAATCCTTACATGGCTGAATTTGTCGCGTCATTGTCTATCGCCGGATTGGACGGAACGACCCGGAAACGCTTTCGCAGGCAGCCTGAAGCGGGACGAATGCATCTTAAAACCGGGCGCCTCGACGGGGTATCGGCGATCGCAGGCTTCATTAAAGCGCGCGACGATAAAACGTATGTGGCGTCGCTTTTGGTCAATCACAAGATCGCTCACAAAGGGCCTGGAAACGAGCTTCAAAACGCCTTGCTCAAATGGGTGCACGATAGACCCGCACTAAATCCCGACCGATAAGCTTCCGTGCCATCTTAATCGGCGGCTAAATTATCGCTCAGCGTCTGCTTTCGACCTGTGCCAACGCCGCGTCCATTCGAGCAATAATTTCTTCTAAGATATTTCGCGACGTCGCGAAATTTACGCGCACAAAACCGTCGCCCGGATCACCGAATCGTGCGCCGTTCCCGAGTGCCACTTTAGCTTTGTCTAAGAAGAATTTATACGGATCCGGCGTTAATCTATATTCGCGAAAATCGAACCACCCTAAGTACGTAGATTGCGGACAATGGTGCACAACCTCCGGCCAGTTTTTCTGAGCGTGTTGGGACAGATGGTCGCGATTGCTAGCCAAGTAGCGAACGGTTTGCTCTAACCAAGTTTGGCCCTCGCTAAATGCCGCACTAACTGCGGCAATACTTAGCGCCGAGACACCGCCGCGCAAATGGCGCGGTACTTGGTCGAACTGTCGACGAATCTTTTTTCCACCAAATACCGCAAATGCCATACAGATACCGGCAATATTAAACGCCTTGCTTGCCGACATCAGAGTAACTGTCCGTTCTGCAATCTCTCGAGAAAGACTCGCAATCGGGATATGCCGATTCGGTTCGTAGACAAGATCAGCATGTATTTCGTCGGAGATAATTGTCATATCGTTGGTTAACACGATATCGGCGAGCCCCTGCAGCTCATCCTCGGAAAAACTGCGCCCGGTGGGATTATGCGGATTGCATAGTAGAAGAACCTTAGTGTCACGGGTGATGCTCGCGCGTAAATGGTCGAAATCGATCTCGTAACCCGTGGCTTCGCTAACCAACGGGCACAGAACCAAGCGCCGCTTGGTAACCGATGTCGAATCGAGAAACGGCGGATATATAGGCGTTTGAATTACGACGCCGTCACCTTCTTCAGCTAACGCCAACAACCCAAAGTACATCGCTTGGACAACATCATTGAACAGATCGACCTGCGTTGGTGCGATGTCCCAGCCAAATCGTTGTCGAACCCGCTCACAAAATATTTCTGGCAGGCCGGTAGCATCGCCAGCTACCGGATAACCACAATCGGAAAATTTAAGCCGCTGCTCGACCGCTCTTTGAATCGGTTCAGCTATTGGGAAATCCATATCCGCTACCCAGGCAGGCAATACATCTGCTGGATAATGAGACCATTTTTCGCCATGTCGTTCACGGAGTCGCACAGGGTCTAGATCGATAATTGTCATGCTCCGAATTCCTACACGATATGCGATTGCTGAAACGCGATGATGAGCAGTATTCCAGCACTTATAAGAGTCAGCTGCGCGATAGTATCTTTTAAGCGGATACCTCTATGTAGTGCGGGAATTAAGTCAGCGACAGCGATGTAAATGAAACTCGCGGCGGTAAACGCCAAAATATAAGGCAACCCTGCTTGGACGTATTGAATGCCCCACCACGCGAGTAATGCGCCGATGACCATTGCAAGACTCGTAATACCATTGAGAACGAAAGCACGAGCTCGCGACATGCCTGAATTTATCAAAATCGCAAAGTCACCAAGCTCTTGGGGTATTTCATGCGCGATTAACGCAATCCCTGTCGCAATCCCAACCTGTATATCTGTTACAAATGCGGCGGTTAACAAAACGCCGTCGAGAAAATTATGAAACGTGTCGCCGACAACTATTAGGGCGCCCGCCGAGTGCGCGCCCCGCTCTTCATGAGATTCCTCATCGCCGTGATGATGGGCGTGTCGCCAAATTAACGCCTTCTCCAGAATGAAGAAGACGAAAATTCCGAACAGCACGGTCATCATCACGGCATTGGAACTGGGATTCGATTCATGGTCGAGGGCGTGCGGCAATAAATGGACGAACGCGACCCCGAGTAACACCCCGGTCGCAAAACTCACGAGTGCGGAAAGACTACGCACTCTCGCTTTTTCTGGTAGGAGCAAATATCCCGCGGCCATGCCCACGCTAAGCAGGCTGCCAAGAACACTAAACGCTATGATCCAGCTGAGGACACTCATTTTCTTAAGGTAGGTAGATTAGCTGGAACGACGCCAGCTGATTGTTGGGCGGTTTATCATCTTTGTCGAGTATATCGGTGTTTTACAGAATCGCTGCCTTGCTTCCAACGAACTGGAATAAAAGATCTAATTACTCAGGATCGTTAACTAGCACAGGGGCCCCGCGACCGATTCCCA
>CAWLAW010000180.1:0-6399 GCA_963854885.1 Gammaproteobacteria bacterium
GCCCCGCTTACTGTGGTCAACAGTGGCTTTGAAGACATTAGCGACGAGTCGCCGGACAACGAATTCACATTCGGTGCGCTTAACGGTTGGGCATTGTACGATCCGAATGGCGTCACAGGGATTGGCGAGGGCCCGAGTTTTTTCATCGGCACGCTGACCCTGACTGAGACCGCTATACCAGGAGTGTTTGATAATTTCACCGCCGGCGCCGCAGAAGGCCAACGGGTCGGAATTGCATTCAATTTTCTTGGCACGGATGGCGACGAATATGGGCTTCAACAAACACTAGCTGAATCATTACAGGCGAATACCCAATACACCTTAGCGGTACAAATCGGTAACATCGCGTCAGCGACTGCGCAAAACGGGAGTTTCTTCGAACTGTCTGGATTCCCTGGCTATCGCGTGGAATTGCTTGCCGGCGACCAAGTCATCGCGATGGACGACAATACGCTTGCCGGTTCGATTAACGACGGAGAATTTGCGCTTAGCACGCTAAACTTTACTACCGGAAGCTCGCATGGACAACTTGGCGAAGCCTTGGGGATCCGCTTGATCAATCTCAACGTTGTAGATGCACTTCACGAGTTATCGGATTTGGAGGTTGATTTCGATGACGTGCAGCTTTCGGCTGTCGTGGTACCACTCCCGGCTGTCTTGCCGTTGATGGCGTTATTCGCAGGGTGCTTAGTATTACGCACCCGCCGCGCCGAAGTTTAGATAGTCTAGTTACCTACCGAGCTAGGTGATTGCTGCTGATTAGTTAATTAGGCGTTTGTTGCGATGAGTTGTTTGGCGCGCTCGATGTCGGCCGAATTCGCTTGCTCGTTGAGGGACGCGGATAAATCTTGTAATGACTTGATCGAAGATCGTTGCCGGCCAATCGGGTGATCGAGTTCCGCAAGGCCAATTGTCGCCTTCAGTTCAGCACCTTGTAATCCCCTTCGTTGCGCGATTTCTATCGTTTGCTCGAATGCGCGTGCAGCTTCTGTTGGCAACTTGGCTTGATGCAATAAATGGGCTTTGACCAAGTACAAATAGATTTCGAAATGCCGCGCGCCGGTTCTCTCCATTGTCGCAACGGCATCGGGTATTAGCCCTAAGCCCTAAGCCACGTTCGGGGTCACCCGCTTCACCTAAAGTTTGCGCATACACAGTCGCGACGCTCGGGTAGATCAGACTCGTCCTGGCTGACTCAATCATGCCGATACCTTCTTCGGTCTGCGCCAACCCCTGTTCGAGATTGCCTGCCTGCACCAACAAATTCCCGTTTAAGACCAACGCTCCGGCGCGATAAAATGGATATCCGTAGCTAACGCACAATTGATTGGCGGCATCGATATATTCTGACGCTAACTGGTATTGCTCCGTCCAATGATAGAACCGTGCGACATTACTGAAGACGAAAGTTTGCGTGTAGGGGTGAGCGATTTCTTCACTTACATTAATTGCCGATTCGAGATGTTTTAGGGCATCCGTAGATGCGCCGCGCAGCCACGAAATCTCCGCCAGGCGTACCTGGCAAGTCGCACCGGGGTCGAGAGCGTAAATAGCGGCGTGCGTCCCATGCCGTTCGACAGCGTAGATTTCGGTAGCCGCAGTCGCGTGATTAAACGCGGATTTTTCATCGCCGAGATAAAAGTACGAGTTCGCTAATGCGACATTCGCTTCGAGCTGCGAATCCTCATCGCCATCCTTTTCCGCGGTAACGACCATAGCCTGCGAGATTTCGTGCTCTGCGTTGAGATTGCCATTCGTCAAATAATACGAACGTAGGCCGAAATATGCGGGTGTCCTAGCAGCTGAGTCCCCGATTTCATCGCATAAGGCGACCGCGCGGCGGTAGATATTTTCCACCTCGGGAGCGGAATTTCCCCGCGTGCTAATCGTCAACGTACCGAGCAACAGCTGGAAGTCCAATTCGGACTTCGCGCGATCTTCTGTACGTGGTAGGTCCCGGAGCAGCTTGATACCTTGCGCTAAATGGCCCAAAGCTTCTTGGTCCGCTGAGCGATCGGTCGCGTACTTTCCAGCTCGGAACCAACAACGGACGGCATCGTCTATTCGCTCTCCTTCGGTGTAATGGTGAGCGATTACTTCAGGCTGGGTTTCCCCGGTTCTCGGGAATTCGTTCTCGAGAGTTTCTGCGATCTGTGCATGATACTGACGGCGTTTTCGAATCAACAAGGAATCGTAGGCCGTGTCGCGAACCAGCGCATGCTTAAAAATAAATGTTGGCTCGGCAGGCGAGCCGCTGCGGTATATTAGTTCAGCCTCCAAGAGTTCAGCGATACCCGCTTTCAACCGTCTTTCATCGTCGACCATCGAGCGCAGCACCGCATAACTGAACTCACGACCTAGAGTTGCACCCCATTGCGCAATGTCCTTGCCTGTAGGGCAGAGATCGAGACGGGCTTCCAGTGAGTCTTGCAACGTCATTGGAATTAATACATCGACATCCATCTTCCCGTCTGACTCAGATACCGCATCGAGCAAACCGGATTCAACGATCGTGCGGGTTAATTCTTCGACGAACAATGGGACGCCGTCGGTCTTTTCCTTAATCTGCTCGAGGAGTTGCGACGGCAACTTATCCGTGCCCGCGATACTATTGGCGAGTTCCTCAATATGGGCGTCACTTAATCGATTCAACGTCAAGTGGCGAAAATAATCGCGCTGCTTCCAACTCGGATTGTAATTCGAGCGGTAAATAAGCAATGCCATCGTCGCCGATGTTGGTACGTGATCCAAATAATGATCGATGAGATCAAGTGTTGAAGGATCTGCCCAGTGCAGATCATCCCAAATCATATAAACCGGTGCACGCCTTGATTCTTCAAGAAACCATTCGGTAAGCAATTGAAATAACTGTTGGCGATGTTTGTGAGCGTCGCCAATTTCGAGCGATTTCCGATCCGGGTGCGGTAAGGACAATAATGCGCACATCAATACGGCAGCATTGCCGTCGGAAAATTCGTAGCTTGCAAGCGTTGCTTCGACCTTTGACACTTTGCTAGCAGCACTGTCGTCTGCTCCAAAACGAAACGCACGTTGTATAACCTGAATAACTGGATAAAACGCGCTCGTCTAATGATATGCAGAGCATCGAAACGTCATGTGTCTGGTGTGACTACCGCTGAAGCGATCTTTGAACTCTTGTGCTAAGCGGGATTTCCCCATGCCTGGATCGGCGCTCAACAGCACGATCTGACCACCCCCTTTTTGCGCCTGCTCCCAATCCTGACCGAGTAGCGAAAGCTCCTCTTGCTGGCCTACAAACCCGGTTAGACGCCCCGTACTCAGCGCGACTTCGAACGGCGATTCGGCGGTATTCTCATCGATCACGCGGAACAAATCGTATGACCGGCTCACGCCTTTTAGATCTTGTGCGCCCAACGCCTCAACATGAAACAACCCTTCAACCAGACGCTGCGTCGATTCGCTAATCAACAGCTCGTCGGGCCGTGCCGTGCTTTGTACCCGCGCCGCAATATTGGGCGTGTCACCTAATGCGAGTCGTTCTGTGCGACCCGCGCCACCCATTTCTCCAATCACGACGGGTCCGGAATGGATCCCAATTCGAACCCGCATCGGAGCACCTAGGCGGTCCGTAATCGCGGTGGCTTTATCGAGACCGCGAAGGATTTCAAGGCCCGAGCGCACTGCCTGGTAGGCCTCGTCTTCTTGCGCAATGGGATATCCAAAATAGACCAGTAGACCGTCACCAAGGTATTGCGCGATATGCCCTTCGAATCGCTCGATCACCGCTGCGCAAGTTTGTTGGTATTGGCGTACGACATCGCGTAGCTCTTCCGCATCGAACTGCTCGGATAGCGCAGTTGAATCGACAATGTCGCAGAACATTACGGTCAGTAACCGTCGGTCGGCTTCAACTGGAATGTCGCTTGCGGCAAGGTCTTTTTTCGGCGTGCTGCTCGCCGAGACAAGCACCTTATTCTCTTCATCGTGCGCGATCCGTTTCGCGTCAATAAGCTCGGCTTTGAGGTCTTCGATATCGTCATAGTTGAGCTCGAACCGCCGCTTGAGCATCCGATATGAAATGCGCCCTTCACGGTCTAGCGATGCTTCGACTTCAGTCAGGATTTCATCGAATTTCATTGACAGTGGAGTATCTTGATTGTTCTAGTTCGTTTAGCCACAGTTCGACAGGAGAGTTCGCCGAACAAGCAATGCTTAGACGTACAACGTTTTTTCGTAAACCAGTGAGTTGTCGACGGGGCGGGTCTTTTGCCTACCCTCATCATTGGAGTACATGATGCCGCAAGGCGCTGCGTATTGCATGGATAAAAAGCATCGATTACCGGGACCCCTAGAAAGGCATGCCGGGATAGGTAATTCCACCGAAAATCGGTGATTAATTTGCGTTCAGTGATCGAACTTTGGTCTGGATTGCTGACCTGCTGAGAACTATCGGAGTCGAGCATTTGTTAGCAGGTCACTGCGTGGCGATTGATCCGCAGTAGAGGTTGCGCGCCGGACTGAATTTACGTCACCGAACGGCCGTTGTCGGCGCCGTCGGTTCACAGTTCATTTACGGCGCAGGGATCCAAGCGACGGCTATTGCGCTGTAGACTATTTTTCGGCTACCCGCCGATCGGCAAAGTAAGGATCGGCGCTGCGCCAGAATTGCCCTTCGATTGAAGAGCAAACAGCTGACCTAACAGGACGAATGTAGACTTCGAATCGATGTCGGTGTCCTCGATATAAAACCACGATCCACGGTAGTCGACCGCAATTGCCGAGTTACGCGGGCGAAGTTTTGATGCACGGATCCGCAACAAGCCATTCGTGACTTCGCCCCAATCAAAAACCCCACCGTCTGCAGCTTTAGTTAGCGCCACAATTCCCGCTTCGATGTCATCAGCAGGCACCTCGACGGCATGTGACAGAAAATACATGACCCCAGAAAACGATCGAGTTTGAAAATTCACACTGCGTTTCGAATCAGCTAATTGATGCAGCGTTAAATCATACTCGCTAAGTTGTGGGTCTAGCCCCAAAAGCGCGGTAAATCTCGCAAATGCGGAACTTTGTCGCCCGGACTCCGTGAATACGGCGACAAATTTTTCTTTCTCTCCGCCTATTTTTCGAACTAAAGCTACTTGGCCTTGGCGTTCCAACTTAGCAAGTAAACCGACGGCTTCATGAAAAGCGCGCACGTCCGGGGCTTGTTTCGGCGTTGGTCCCGAGGCTTGAGCGGCATTATCGAGACCGTTGATTTTCTCCATGCACATGCGTAATACGCGTTCTGTACTCCACCCGCTCGCGTCGAGTAACAGGACTGTTTCCAGCGATACGCGAGATAAAACGCGCTTCACGAATTCCTCGCCGCGTAACGGCGTGTAGGTTACGGTGGGTTTTTCTTCGTAGGCGAACCTGCCTAGAACACCGTAGGTGTTGCCGCCGTCGAAATCTAAATTCGAGCTAATTTGCGCACTCGGCGCGACCGAAAATTGGGTGTTTAGCGCAGATGCCTCGAGAAAGTAGAGCGGATCACCATACCGAAGGCGCACTAGATTTAGCAGGACTTGTTCACTTTCGGTGGTGCGCATCGCGATGTTGTAGTCCGTGCGACTGGCCTCGATAATTTTTGGACCGAACTGGGTACATCCACAAAGAAAGGCCGTCGCAAGTATGCAACTGAGACTGCGTGCAATACACCCTAAGAGAATGCTCGCGCTTTTCGTTAATACCGGCCATTTTCTCATGGGCTTCTTCGTCCGAAAATCAATTACCATCGTTAAGAATTTTCCGTGTTGGGTAACGCCGCACGAGTGAGCGGAGTCAATTGTCGCGGCTTGCTACGAGATGAAATATTTGCAACGCGCTAATTCATCGAGGGCGAATTCTATGCCGAGTGAGATCGTCCCTCAAGCGCAGGCATCCCGTCCGATTCGTTGAGTTAGCGATTGGCTCGAGGCGCTGCTTTCGAAACGAGTACCGGCATCGCTCACGGGCGCAAGATCGGTCCGGCAGGAACAATGTTGTTGCCGTTGCGTCCAAAGTAACCCTTGCGGCAATGGTCAAGATCACTCGCGAGGGCAATTTCTGGGATTTCTAACATTGCGGCTCGCCAGCGATTTAGCGACGGGACTTCCCGTATCATTCGTTCGCTCAAATTGAAACGAGTGAAATAGACCGAATCAAATCGAAATATGGTCGGAAACAAACGTACATCGGCTTCCGATAAGAAATCGCCAAGCAGAAATCTACGTCCGCGTAGCATATGGTCGAGTGTCTCCAATGCGTCGCAGAAAGTTCTGTAAGCTTCTTCGTAAGCATTTTGACTATCGGCAAAGCCAGCTTTGTACGCGCCATTGTTGATAGCGTGGTAGGTAAACGAATTAACCCGATCGATTTGCTGTCTAATTTCTGCAG
>CAWLAW010000181.1:0-6399 GCA_963854885.1 Gammaproteobacteria bacterium
AACTATACGGCGTTCCTAGTACTTGAGCTGCTGGTCATTGGTGCTGCCGTAGGGCTGGAAATACCGCTTGTCATTCGAATACTTCAGAGCCACCAGATCCTGAAAGTTAATGTTTCAAATGTCTTAACTGTTGATTACTTAGGGGCGCTTTTCGCATCCCTACTATTTCCCTTAGTGCTGGTGCCACAACTCGGGTTGATCCGCACGGGTGTTTTATTCGGGTTATTTAATGCACTCGTTGCGGGCCTCGCAATCTGGACATTTCGCGCAGAATTACACCGGCGCTCTGTTCTTGTCGCAGGTGTGATCAGTTGTACCGTGGTGTTGAGCGTGGCATTAGTTAAAGCTGACAGCATTATGGGTTTTTTCGAATCGCGACTTTTCGCCGGAGACGTGATTCATGCAACGACGACGCCCTATCAGCGAATCGTGATCACGCGTAACGAGGCAGCTGTTAACTTGTTCATTAACGGCGCTCTACAATTTAGTTCACTTGATGAGTATCGTTACCACGAAGCGTTGGTTCACCCGATTATGTCCCTGTCACGGCGCGGACACGATATTCTCGTCTTGGGCGGTGGTGATGGGATGGCAGTTCGCGAGGTACTGAAACACCCGCAAGTGCAGCAGATAACGGTGGTCGATTTAGACCCAGCTGTTACGGCTTTATTTAAACAGAACGAACTACTGCGCTCGTTAAATTCAGACTCTCTAAATGACCCTCGGGTCAAAATAATTAATCAAGACGCGTGGCAGTTTCTCGAATCGCAGCGAGATAAATACGACGTCGTGATACTCGATTTGCCGGACCCGCATAATCTTAGTTTGAGTAAACTGTATTCAAGAAGTTTTTACACCTTGTTAACACAGCACCTAAACGCCGATTCATTGATCGTCACGCAGGCCACGTCTCCCGTATTTGCAACCGAGGCTTTCTGGAGTATTGCCAAGACGCTGCGCGCCGTGAGTTCGCCTTTTCATCTCGAGGAGAAATTACAAGTTCAACCTTATCACGCCTACGTTCCGTCGTTTGGGCAGTGGGGCTTTGTTATGGCTGCCGCACATCTGCCATCCTGGGATTTGATCGATCTTAAGGTGCCAACGCGATTCCTTGATAAAGACGTTTTGGGTTCCATGATCGATTTCCCACCGGACATTAGCGCCATCGATGTCGAAATTAATACGATCCTCAAGCATCCATTGCCGAAGTACTACGAACGCGGTTGGTCGCAATGGTACGAATAAGCTGCGCAAAGGAATCTTTCACCATCGTCACGTTACATTCGAATATAGAAGCTGATTATGCGAACATGATTTACAGATCTTTTAGGGCTTAATCAAATGGAAACGTTGCAATGGATCGGGACGGTAATCGTCGGCGGGTTTTTCGTTGGATTGTCGATCTTTAACTGGCGTTTTTTCTTTCAGAAAATCGGCCGTGGCGACGCACGCATGTCACCAGTTCCATGGGTTGCCGGCTTTACGGGAGTGTTCGCGCTTTGGTTATGCCCGATCCCGGAAACTTTTTCTTATTGGTGGGTACCGTTTTTTATTGATTTCGGCTCGATTCCCAATTCTTTATGGCTCGCTTATAGCACCGCGACGAGCAAACTTTAAATCGGAGTAAGTAGTATGGGATTGTTCGACACTATCCGTAATGAACTAGTCGATATCATCGAATGGATCGACGACAGCCGACACACATTAGTGTGGCGCTTTCCCCGCCATCAGAATGAAATTAAACACGGAGCGCAGCTAATTGTACGGCCTGGGCAAGTTGCGGTGTTCGTTAACAAAGGGGAAATTGCGGATGCGTTTGAACCCGGTCAATACACGCTAGAGACAGACAACCTACCAATTTTGAGTACCTTGCAAGGGTGGAAATACGGTTTTGATAGCCCTTTCCGATGCGAAGTGTATTTCGTCGCGACGCGTCAGGTTACCGATCTTAAATGGGGCACGCCGAATCCTGTAATTATGCGCGATCCGGATTTCGGTCCGGTGAGAATTCGCGCGTTCGGTAATTACACGCTGCGCGCGGTGGACCCTAAGGCGCTACTCACGGAGTTAGTTGGAACCGATTCGTCATTTGAAGTAGATGAGATTAGTGAGCTATTGCGTGCGATCGTTATACAAAGTTTTTCCGACGCGTGTGCAAGCTCGAAGATCGCCGTGCTCGACTTGGCAAGCAGCTACGCGGAATTAGCCGAGCAGGTGCGTATTGAAGTCGTCGAACGTGTCGACGACGAATACGGCTTGGATATTCCACAACTTCAAATTGTGAATATTTCGCTGCCACCTGAAGTAGAAGAAGCCTTAGACACGCGCACTAGCATGAACGTCATCGGTAATATGCAACAGTATCAGGCGTACCAAATGGGAACGGCTATGCCCATTGCCGCGGCGAATCCCGCCGGCGGCTTGGCCGGGGCCGGGGTAGGTCTCGGCATGGGCATGGCGATGGCAAACCAAATGGTACCGGGCATGCAAGCACCAGCCGGCGGTGCGGCCCCGCCACCTTTACCAGCGGCCTGGCATGTTGCAGAAAATGGCCAAAGCACCGGGCCTTTTGACTTTCAAGGACTCGCCCAAGCCGCCACAGCGGGTCGGCTCACCCCAACTAGTATGGTGTGGAGCGCCGGCATGACGGCTTGGATGCAAGCTGCGCAAGTACCGGAGTTGGGCAATCTATTTGCGCCACCGCCGCCACCGCCAGTCCCACCGACGTAGCGGCGAGTCCCTGCACACTAAGAATTCCCGAATCAATGCTAAAGGCGTCGCCATTATGGTTGAATCAGCGGATGTAGAATCGAGCGAAAAGCGTGAGTCCCTCCGGTTGCGTACGCTTCTTATGCGCGCCACGACCTGGTTGCTCGCGGGCGGATGTTTTTATCTCGTATTTGGGAAAATCCAAGGTGCGGCGAGCCGCGATGGTTTGAGCGCGCTTGAATATTTATCGCGCTTCTTCGCAGACGCGAATTGGCAACTATGGCTTGGGATAATGATCCCGTATTCGTTTTTTTTCTTTGTGGTGGACGCGCACGCCACCTGGCGCGTTGTTCGCTGGTTTAATGCGCCGGACTTCAAGTTCACGCGAATGCTTCCAATCAGGGCGAGCGCTTATATTCTTTCACTAGTAAACGAACAAGTCGGCAAGGGTGCCATCACGCTTTACCTTTGGCGCCGACACGCCGTGCCGGCATGGCAGGCAGTATCTAGCATGGCGCTACTCGGCATGATGGAGGTCTATCAGTTACTGTTGTTCTCCGCAATTGGAACAACGATTTATTTTGATCTGGTGGAAAAAGCGTCGACCGCCCTACCTCTTAGCCAGATCTTAGTTAGCGTGTTTATAGTCGCGGCCATTTATTTCCCTTTGCACCTCGCGTATTTTTCCGGGTCGCTGTTGCCAAAAAGCAAACTACGTGAAATACAAGTATTTCGCGCGTTTCGGCAAGCTCGTTTACGTCATTATTGTTTAATCGTTTTGTTCAAGGCACCGAATTTGATCGCAGCGGTGCTGGTCTACACCATGGCGTTGGAATTATTCAATGTCGATGTGTCTTTCGGACAAATGCTAGTTTTCTTGCCCGTGATTTTTCTCGCTGCGGCCTTACCCTTGCCGTTTCACGCGGGAGCGCTGTTATTGTGGACGGTGTTATTTCCAGACTATCCCGAGATTGGCGTGTTTAGTTTGATAATGCACACGTTTTTCGTCCTGTTTAACGCCGCGATCGGTTTACTGTTTTTGCCGTTAGCCAATCGCGAGCTATTTTCACACGACGTTGATGCACCAACGCAAGTTTAGAGCCCTTCTTCTAAGTGTGTTGCGTTGCAAAGAAATGGGCGGCGCGTAGACTGATCGATACGAGACTGCTGAATACGAGTAACCATCCGAGCCAATAAATGACCGAGATCGTTATCGGATAGGGGACGAACAAATGGACGAATATCGCCAGCGCTGTAATCACGAAGTACGCGATGCCATTGTAACGACCCAATGTCGAGGCGCGTAATTCCATCCGACCAGACTCTCGAGAATCGAGCGAATATTGAACAAAGGCTATACTGATAGCCAACGGTAGCGCGGGCGGCAGTAACCCGAGATAGGCGAATTGGCCGGTCATTACCGTCACGAATATGGCATCCGAGCTGTGATCGATTAACGCGCCGAGGTTTGAAGCCAGTGCTCTGCGTCTGGCGATATAGCCGTCGAGAAAATCACTGATAACGACTAGAATAAAAATGCCGACAACGATTATTTCTGCGCGATTAGCAACCGCCACAACCAGTGCCGGGGCAAGTGCGATGCGCGACAGACTTAGGGCATTCGGGAGCGTGAGCATTGGCTAGAGAAATAATATTCGAGCGTAGCGTCAGTTTACCGTTAATTCTGCGCGCAACCGAGTGTGATGGTTGAGAAACTGAATTCTCGACTGCTTATAACAGGCGCAAATGGTCATCTAGGCCGACGCTTAATTAACGAGCTGCCGGCGGGTTGTCAAGTGCAAGCCCTCGTTCGTAGTGAGCGTGCACGAGGCATTTTGCAAAAACGCCTAAATTCGAAAGCCGAGGTAAATATTGTGCTCGGCGACCCAAGCGATCCCAAGGATCTGGCACGTATCGGTGCGGGATGCACACAAGTCGTGCATTTGATCGGGTCTATCAAAGAAAGTGCAGGCAATCGCTACGTCGATATGCACGAGTGTCCCGCTTCCGCATTAGTAGAAGCTGGACGTAGCTGTCATTTCAGCCGCATTACTACCGTCAGTATCCTTGGCGCAGATCTCAATAGTACGAGTGCATGTCTTCGTTCGCGTGCCGCCACCGAGGAGATTTTTCACGCCGGACCTATTCCGACGACTATAATCAGAGTGCCGATGGTTTTGGGGGAAAGTGATAGGGCGAGTTTTGCCTTAGCGAAACGCGGATCCGCTCGAGTCGCGGTATTGTTTCGCGGTGAGTCGCTCGAACAACCGATTTATGCAGGCGATGTCATCGATGCGCTTATTCGCTCCCTCACCAGAGCGCTTACGCGCGATGAGACGTTCGATCTCGCTGGCCCAGAATCGCTATCGCGCTCCAATTTGACCGAGCGCGCTGCGGCGATGCTGAACCGGTCGCCGAAAATTTTATCCTTGCCGCTTTTCTTTGGCATGCTCGTTGCTGGCCTCGCCGAACGGTTGTCGACGAAGCCCCCGATTACCAGAGAGATGCTGCAGCTATTGGATCACGACGACGCAATTGATCCTGATCCTGCAGCCGAGCGCCTTGGCCTTGCGTTGACGCCGCTGCAAGACACATTGCGCCGATGCATCGCGAACCGCCTTAGCAAGTAAGTCGGGCTTAGTGGTTTAAGCAGCGACTTTATAACGCAGCAACACCCGAGAACCGTCGGCCAGACCCTTGCTAAAACGGGGTCCCCACGATCCCCACTCATCGGAGTATTTTTCACCGAATACCGACAGCACTTCCGCGTGCACGTTGGAATCCGATTCCAACTGACCTTCGATTTCTAGATAGGGAGCGGAAAGGTAATGATTTTTCGCACTCTTCCAGGCGCCGAATTCGCCGATCCAAATCTTTGCGCGCTTGAATCCTCGCCGAGTCGCTTCCGCGCGCCAGGCATTAGATTGCGTGACCACGAAGATTTCATGATTATGGTGTATAAACCAAACCTCTCCATGACAGACACTTTCTTTTCCGCCGGTTACGACGGGGCTTAAGTAGATGAGATTGGATTTATCCAGCGCAGCAACCGATGGTGACTCGGCGGCAAGAGCGATTTGCGGCGCCGTCCAAGCAGCGGCGAACAGCGCCGCGCCGCGAGACAGCGCGTTTCTTCGGGTTAGTGCCATCGCAATCTTTTCCTTCGAATTTAGGGATTAGAGTAAACTAGGATATGCGTTGTGCACAGGAGTTCCCGGCATTGTTGAAGGTGTCTGCCGAAACTGGCGTTCCTGGCCTGCACTGAAGGTCGTCTACTTGAGGATCACGCGTTGCGACATGTAACTACAAGCCGCTCCGAACAGAAATCGCAATGCGCCGTTTCGCAGTAATCTTTGCGCTCTTCTTGCTCGTTATTGTTGGGATATTAGGCCTACAATTGTTCGCATCAGAAAGTGGCGAAGTCGTTGTCGTCACGACGCATGGATCCGACGGCGAACCGTTCTCGACGAGACTTTGGGTGATCGATAAAAACGGTGCGCCCTGGCTACGCGCGGGGTCCATGAAGTCCACGTGGTATCAACGTTTGCTAGAAAACCCGCAGATTGAAGTGCGGCGAGGAGAGCATGCGTTTACCGCTTTGTCGGTACCGCGCCCAGAGTTTCAGCAACGTATTAACGATTCTATGGTCGAGAAATATGGCTGGGCAGATAAGTTCATCGGGCTGTTATT
>CAWLAW010000182.1:0-6398 GCA_963854885.1 Gammaproteobacteria bacterium
CGGACTCCTGGCCTCTCTGGAACGGACGCCGGAATCGCTGTCTCACGGCTTTCGAAAAACGAAACTCTCCAAACTGCGAACAATTGCGAAACCAGATCCAAAATAAAACTGGTTTCGCAACTTCCGCCGTTTCGAACTCGACGTAAATAATCGTACCTCGCGGCATCGGTAGCCGCCTGAAAACGGAGATTTACGTCGATGGGCAACGAAACTAAAGTTTCTTCTGGTGATACGACTCCTGCGCGCGAGGCGTTCAGCGTGTCCGAGTGGTGTGGATCGATCGGGATCAGCCGCGCATTTTTCTACAAGCTCCCACAGGAACAGCGTCCGACCGTGATTAGGCTCGGTCGTCGGTCTTTGATCACCCGGCAGGCGTCCGCCGAGTGGCAGGAACGGATGATGCAGCGCGCGGAGGGGCAGGCATGAGTACCCTGAACGAACAGTTCCAGGATGCCATCCTGTCCGCCGGATTGGAGCCACCCGATGTAATAGAACCGGGCAGATTTCATCGATTCCCCGGGCTCGGCAAATCTGCCGGAAATAGCGCAGGGTGGTGCAAGCTGTTTGATTGCGGGACGGCGGGCATTTTTGGAGATTATTCAGCTGGCTTTTCTGAAAACTGGCATGCCGTGCGCGATGAGCCACTGACGAAATCTGAGCGCGAGTCGCGGTCTGAACAAGCAAAAAAGGCGCGCGATGAAGCTGATCGAAAGCGCGAAGCCACACACGCCGAGGCGGCGAAGAAGGCGGCGAAAGAATGGACGCAGGCCACACCAGAAGAGGGCGGGCACTCCTACTTACTGGCGAAATGCGTCAAGCCGCATGGTATTCGCACTGACGGTACAGACTTGCTGATCCCGTTGCGCGACGGGGATGGCGCGATTCATTCCTTGCAACGGATAACGCCCGATGGCTCGAAGCGTTATTTGAGCGGCGGCGCGATCAAGGGACGTTGGTTTTTGATTGGAGAACCTGCCGACCACATTGTCATCGCCGAAGGTTTCGCAACCTGCGCCACCATTCACGAAGCGACGGGACATGCTGTAATCGTTGCGTTCGACTGTGGCAACCTTGAGCCGGTGGCACGTGCCATTCGCACGATGTATCCGGCTTTAACGATGGTGATCGCGGCTGACGATGACGCGAGTACTGAAGGGAATCCGGGGATGACCAAAGCTACCGCCGTTGCCGATCGTTGGCGTGATCAGGGGGCATGCGGTTGGTGCCGCGATGGCGCTCTTGCTCGCTTGCGATTATCGCTATGCGGCCGAGGGTCGTGTCTTGATCGGCAAACCCGAAATTCTGCTTGGCGTGCCAAACCCTTACTTTGCAGACCAACTAGTCCGTTTCGTCGCCGGAGATTTCGTCGGTTCCGATTTGCTCTATACTGGGAAGCTCATCTCCGGTGAGCAAGCGCTTGCCCAGCGTCTGATTCATGGTGTTGGAGTCACAGCAGACATTGAGTCGATTGCGTGGCAGCAACTCAAGTTCCTGTGCCAACTCGCACCTGAAGCGTTTGCGGAAACAAAGAACATGCGCAGTGGCCGATTTTGCGCCGACATCCGCCAACAAATGTCGGCCCGAGTGGCGCGCCAGGTCGAAATCTGGAATAGCGAAGACGCCCAAAGCCGATTGCGCGAAGCAGCGAAACGCCTCGCGCGGTAGCTAGCGGTAACGATTCTCCGACACTCACTGCGCGACGTGAATACTTGAATTAGTTCGGCGCTCGAAACTTCGAATCGAACAAATCCTGCTCGTCCGAAATAGACGCTTCGAACGTGAAAATACGTAAGCGCTCCCAAACCAGTGACGGCAAAGCCCTTCCGTGCTTGTTCTCGCGCGAATCGAACATCCTCCGTGTCTTCTGCTAGCGCGTTAAATAAAGCGTTTTCTGCCGTTCTTGAGCACCGCTAAGCACACCCACGGAACAAGCGTTGGCACCGTGCTTTGTGCTAGGGTTTGCGCTCGAAATTGCACAAGCTACAGCGTTAACTGCGCTCGAGGAAATTCAACATGACCCAACAATTAGATGTGATCGTCATCGGCGCCGGCGTATCCGGCCTATATTCGCTATATAAACTTCGCGAACTCGGGTTTTCGGCGAAGGTTTTTGAGGCTGGCACGGGGATTGGCGGGACGTGGTATTGGAATCGGTATCCAGGTGCGCGATTCGATTCTGAGAGTTACTCATATCAATACTCATTTTCGAAAGAACTGATCGATGAATGGCAATGGAGCGAGCATTTTTCTGGACAACCAGAAATCGAACGCTACTTGCATCACGTCGCCGATAAGTTCGATTTAAAACGCGACATCGAATTGAATGCCCGAGTCGCAACCGTAGTCTATAACCAGTCAGAGAAGCTGTGGGAAATAGAAACTCAAAACGGTCTACGCGCAAGCGCACGCTTTATCATGTGCGCTACAGGACTCCTCTCGGCTCACCAATTTCCTGACTATGAAGGAGTGGAGAGCTTTAAAGGGACGTCGCTGCATAGCGCACGTTGGCCTAAAGAGCCCGTCGATTTTAAGGGTAAGAAAGTTGGCATCATTGGTAGCGGCCCAACGGCCGTTCAGATCATCCAATCAATCGCGCCCGAGTGCGAGAAATTAACAGTTTTCCAACGCACCGCTAACTGGTGTACGCCGTTGCGTAATGCGCCGATTAAGCCAGAGGAACAACGAGAACTTACGCAAAAAGCGCAAGATATTTTCGATCTCTGCAAACGCACCTGGGCAGGGTTCATTCACGAACCCGACGAACGTGAAGCGATGAGCGTGCCGAAAGAAGAGCGTTTGGCGCGCTATCAGGAATTATACGATCGCGGTGGATTCGCCTTATGGCTGGGCAATTTTAGTGATTCGTTTACGTCGCGCGAAGCGGCGGACGAAGTCGCCGAATTCCTCGCCGAGAAAATCCGTGAACGGGTAAAAGATCCGGTAATGGCCGAAAAACTGATCCCCAAACACACGTTTGGTACAAAGCGTTGCCCGGGTGAAAAAAACTATTACGAGATTTTCAATATGGATACGGTGGATCTCGTCGATCTGCGTGAAACGCCGATCACAAAAATCACCCCGACCGGCATCGAAACGGGCGACGACTTGCACGACTGCGACATTATTATTTATGCGACCGGTTTTCACAGCATCACCGGTGAGCTTTTGCGCATGGATATTCGTGGCGAGAACGGCGTATCTTTGCAAGAGCATTGGTCTGATGGACCGAAGACGAATCTTGGCGTGCAGTTCTCCGGCTTTCCAAACCTGTTCGCCATCATGGGTCCGCACAATCCAGCGCTGTTCTGTAATATCACGCGCTGCGTCGAGAGTAATGTCGAATGGATCGTCGGCTGTATGCGTTACCTACGCGACAATGGCTTCAACACCATTGAAGCCACGGTAGAAGCTGAAGAAGCCTGGACCGAGCGCTGTTACAAATCGGCCGACGGCCTGTTGATTAACGAAATGCGGGACTCTTGGTTCTTTGGCAGCAACAATCCTGAAAATATTCGCGGCCGATTCTTAATGTTCGCCGGTGGCGTGCCTGCGTATCGAGAGATCTTCGCCGACGTTGAGGCGAAAGGCTACGAAGGCTTTCGTATCACCTAGCCGGAAAATAGACAGAGGTCGAACCCCTTATGCGAGCATTCGTCGTTTAAGGGGCGATCGACAGACTCCGGCCGAGCGGCCTCGCGCGGCTGGCGCTGCGTCTAGAAACCGATTTGCGACCCGCCGTCAACGTTGAGATGCTGCCCGGTGATATAGCTCGCGGTATCGGAAAGTAAGAAGCAACAAGGTCCGGCAACTTCATCCGGTTCAGCGATGCGGCCCATAGGAATCGACGCTAAGGTGCGATCGATAAACTTAGGCCCACGAATCACTTCAGTCATCGGTGTTTCCACCGCGCCGAAGCAAACACTGTTGACGCAGATCCCATAGCGCGCCCATTCACGCGCAGCGCTCATCGTAATGCCAAGCACTCCTGACTTCGCCGCGCCGTAATTAATTTGCCCTATCGTGCCGCGCCGTCCAGCAATAGAAGAAACGTTGACGATGCGCGATGGTTCGTTATTGTCATCCTTAGCGCGTTCGATCATGTGGCGGCCAACCGCCTGCAGACAATGAAATACGCCGGTTAAATTGACGTCAATCACGGCTTGCCAATCCGCCAGTGACATTTTGTGAATCATGGCCGTGCGAATGATCCCCGCGTTATTAAACAAACCATGAATAATGCCATGCTTAGCGACGACGCTTTCTACAGTGTCTTGAATGAACCCTGCATCGGCAACACTGCCAGCATACACATCGATGTCGCCACCGAGGAGCTTGGCGGTATCGCGCGCGCCGTCGCCGTTGATATCGATCAAAGCTAATGTCGCACCTAGGGAGGCAGCTTTCGTTGCGACACCGCGGCCGATACCTTGTGCGGCACCGGTGATAACAATGACCCGGCCTTCGAGACTCATCGGATTATCCATCGTCGTACGCTCCTGTATTTGGGTATGATTGGCTGACACAATCGTCGCCCACGGATCTTAACCCGGATGTCTGGTGCCAAGTGCAAGCGCCCAGGAAATCGTCGAAATATTCCCCACCCGCGCTAGCGTTTTCAGCTCGAATTCGAGTATAAAAACAGATTACGAATATTAGTGACGTGAACCGCGATGGTGACCCCCAAATCCGTTCCGGGCACGCTCAATCAGGCCAAGATTTTCGACCTATGATCGCAGCCCTGCTCATCCGAGCAACACACAATGAATATCACTTCTAGAATTATTGGACTTTGCGCATGAAGCATTTGCACGATTCATACTGGCCCGCGACTGCTGAACTTCTGTTGGCACAATCAACCTGCGGTAGCGTCCTGCGCGACGCCGCTGAGCGTGATCCTGATCGCATTGCGCTCATCGATGCTGATGGCCAGTTTGGCCAGCGGCGTCAGTGGACGTATGCCGAACTGCTCGCAGATTCCGAGCGCTGCGGGCGCGCACTCAATGCGAAATTTTCTGTCGGGACGCACGTCGCCGTATGGGCGGCGAACTGTCCCGAATGGGTGATTCTCCAATTCGGACTCGCACTATCCGGACTCGTCATGGTGACCGTGAACCCGGCCTATTTGGTCGGCGAACTTGCTTACGTCCTCCGTCAATCGCGCACGCGGGCGATTTTCTATCAACGCGAATATCGCGGTCAGAATATGCTGTCCGCGATCGAACAAGCGGGTGAGATCGAATCAATCGAGCTCGAACTACAGATTTGCTTCGACAATTTTGACCATTTCATCGACTCGGTCCCCGAGACGCAAGAATTACCAGCCGTCTTGCCGAACCAACCCGCTATGATTCAATATACCTCGGGGACCACGGGCCTGCCGAAAGGCGCGCTCTTAAACCATTACAGCGTGACGAATAATGCCCGGTTTATGGCGGAAATTAAGGCCCAGGATGCCTCCACCATTAACCTGGCAGTCGCTCCACTGTTCCATACCGCGGGCTGCGTCGGCGGCGTGCTCGGCTCCGTACAAACCGGCGGCACTTTATTGTTGCCGTCGGCATTCGACGCCGAATCGATGCTCGATCTAATCGAGCAAGAGCACGTGACATATACGTTCGCTGTACCGACGATGCTAATAGCACTACTTACCGCACAAGCCAATCGACCTAGGGATCTCTCAAGCATTGTGACGGTATTCTCGGGCGGAGCGATTGTGCCAATGGAGATTGTTAAAAGAGTCGAAGCGGAATTCGATGCTCGATTGATCATCGGCTATGGCCAAACCGAAACCTCTCCCGCGATCACTCACACGCGACTCACTGATAGTGCAGCAGATAAAAGCGAGACTATTGGTTACGCCATACCCCAAGTAGAAATAAAGATCGCGGATCCCGAAACGGGTGCGGCCCAGCCAGTTGGTACATCAGGGGAATTATGCACACGAGGATTTCTGGTAATGATGGGATATTTCGAGATGCCGGATGCAACGGCGGCAACCATTGATAGTGACGGCTGGTTGCACACCGGTGATTTGTGCACAATGGATCCGCGCGGATACTGTCGAATTACGGGTCGGCTTAAAGACATGATTATCCGCGGCGGTGAAAACATCTACCCTCGCGAGATCGAAGAAATCATCTATACACATCCTGACATTGCCGACGTCGCCGTCATCGCTATAGCAGATGACTACTGGGGCGAAGAAGTGGCAGCGGTTGTGCGCTTCGAGGTCGATTGTGAAACTTCTGGAGAACAGCTACGTAGCTTTGTTGGCGAGAGGCTTGCCCGCCACAAAGTACCGAAGCACTGGTTCGCGTTAGCCGAAATCCCGACCACGGCATCAGGGAAACTTCAGAAGTTTAAGTTAGTGGAACGGCACCGCACTGGCGAACTCGACG